>DPXH01000188.1:0-429 GCA_003527405.1 Candidatus Sediminicultor tertius
CCTCTATAGAGATTACCGGACATTCTGTTTTTATTAATTCAGATAATGTAGAAAAAATTATTGAGGGGGCAGAGGTCGTAGTAGATGCTCTGGATAATCTTCCTTCTCGCTTTGTGCTTCAAAGAGCATGTCAGGATTTAAAGATTCCTCTGGTTCACGGAGCTATTGCCGGATTTAATGGCCAGCTTACCACTATTTTCCCGAAAGATAAAGGATTGGAATTAATTTATGGTACCGATAGAGATTTACCCGAACATGGAAGTGAGGTTGAATTGGGTGCTCCTACAATGATTCCTGCCATAATTGCTTCTTTGGAAGCTCAAGAAGCAGTTAAGATATTATTAAAAAGAGGAAAGCTCTTTCGGAACAGACTGCTGTATATAGATATCGAAGAAGGAACTATGGAGATATTAAAACTAGTCGTTAGTG
>DPXH01000188.1:750-3348 GCA_003527405.1 Candidatus Sediminicultor tertius
TAGTCGTTAGTGTTAAAACAAGTTTTAGTTAACAGTTTTCAGTTATTATTATATAAATAAAAGCCTAAAGCTAAAAACGCAAAACCATAATTCAAAACTCAAAACTTTTTCTCTCAATACTAAATTTTAAGTTTTAGTCTTTGCTTCTTTATTTTTTTATTTTGCTATAACATACGAGATAATAAAAATGAAATCCAATAGAGAAAACAATATATTTAAATTTTAAATTTTGAGCTATAGCTTTATGTTTTGCGCTTTTCGGTTTTTGCTATAGACTATACATGAATTAGGGATTACGGAAAAAGGAAATTCCTATACAATAAATTCATAAAAAATAAAGACAATTTAAAAATATTAGAAAGAAAGGCACAAAATGACAACTAAAAAAATAAAAGTAGGAATAATCTTTGGAGGTAGGTCGGGAGAACATGAGGTTTCCTTTTGTTCTGCCTCCTCAATTGTTAAAGCAATGGATAAAGATAAATATACCGTAGTCCCTATCGGTATAACCAAAGAAGGCAGATGGATATCTCCCCAGGACTCTGAATTGGCTCTTCAATCTGGCAAAATCGAAGGGAAGAATACGGTAATTTTATTGAATGACCCTTCGGGTAAAGCCCTGGTCCATATAGACAATCATCAAAGATTAGATAAAAGCTCGGCTTTAGAAAGATTAGATGTGATCTTCCCGGTGTTACACGGTCCTTATGGAGAAGATGGAACAGTACAGGGCCTCTTGGAGCTGGCCACCATTCCCTATGTAGGAGCGGGAGTGGCCGCCTCAGCAATTTCTATGGATAAAGATTTAATGAAAATAATATTCCAACAGAAAGGTTTGCCCATATTAAAGTGGATGACTATTAAAAGAAAAGAGTGGCAAAAAGATGAAGAAAAAATCTTAGCTTTAATCCAGAATGGCTTCGAATATCCTCTTTTTGTAAAGCCTACTAATTTAGGCTCGAGTGTAGGGATAACTAAAGTTCACGAGAAAGAAGAATTGGAGAAGGCTATAGATTTAGCTTCTTCTTATGACAGAAAGATTTTGATCGAAGAGGGATTAGAAGGTGCAAGAGAGATAGAATGCGGTGTTTTGGGTAATGATGAACCCCGGGCTTCAGTAGTTGGTGAAGTCAAACCAGCAGGAGAATTTTACGATTATGATTCAAAATATATAGATAAGGAAACGCAATTAATTGTTCCCGCAGATTTACCTGATGAAGTATCTCAAAAGGTTCAGCGGATTGCCCTTTGTGCTTTTAAAGCTGTTGATGCTGCTGGGATGGCGCGGGTAGATTTTTTTGTCAGCAAAAAAGAAAATAAAATATATTTAAGTGAAATTAATACTATCCCCGGTTTTACCTCTGTCAGTATGTACCCTCGCTTATGGGAGGCGAGCGGTATATCTTATCCTGATTTAATCGATCAATTGATTCAATTAGCCATAGAAAGACATCGGGATAAAAATCAGAATAAGATATCTTATGAATCAAAACTTTTAGATACGTGATATTGAAAATCTTATTGGAAAGGGAGAAAATTTATGATTAAGGATTTAGTTAAAAAGAACAGAACTTACCGAAGATTTTATGAAAATTATGAAATTGAGCGGAATACGTTAGAAGATTTGATAGATTTAGCCAGACTTTCAGCATCAGCTGCCAACAGGCAGCCTTTAAAATATATTTTATCTTGCGAAAAGAATAAAAATGATTTAATTTTTCCCACTTTGGCCTGGGCAGGTTATCTAAAAGATTGGCCAGGTCCTGCTGAAGGGGAAAGACCTTCTGCCTATATCGTGATGTTAAATGACACAGAAATTACTAAAAATTACTGGAGTGACCCGGGTATTGCTACACAAAGCATTCTTTTAGGAGCAACCGAGAAGGGATTAGGGGGTTGTATATTTGCCTCGGTGAAAAGAGAGGAATTGAGAGCTGCCTTAAAAATTGAGGAAAGATATGAAATTCTGTATGTATTGGCTATTGGTAAACCCAAGGAGAAGGTGGTGCTTGAAACAGTTGGAACCGATGGAGATATTAAGTATTGGCGCGACAGTCAGGGAGTCCATCATGTACCTAAGAGGCCTCTTGAAGAGATTATTATAGATTAAGAAGCGGAAAGTTTTTAGATTTTTTAGAGATAATGCCGAGAAAAGAATTTAAGGAAAAAGTTAAATAATTTTTGACAAAATAAAAATATTGTGTTACTATTTTTTTAAAAGTATTACTAATAGGAGAAATGAATGTCTGAGATAATCCGCTTCGGAGTATCATTAGAGAAAGAACTTTTAGAAAAATTTGATATACTAATCAAAGAGAAGAAATATCCCAATCGCTCGGAGGCAATACGAGATTTAATCAGAGAGAATCTGGTTAAGAAAGAGTGGGTTGAAGGAAAGGAAGTTGCTGGAGCGATTACTTTAGTATTTGATCATCATAAAAGAGAATTGATGAATACCTTGACAGATATCCAGCATGATTTTCACACATTAATTATCTCCAGCCAGCACATTCATTTAGACCATGATAATTGTTTAGAGATAATAGTGGTAAAAGGGAAGCCGACAGAGGTGAGAGAACTGGCGGATAAATTAAGAGC
>DPXH01000164.1 GCA_003527405.1 Candidatus Sediminicultor tertius
AAGCGGTGGAGATTGACCCAAAAATGACCGAAACTCACTATTGGCTGGGCCGGGTGTTTTATGAAATTGGCAAATTGAATGATTCTCTTTCTTCCTGGCAAAAAGTGTTGGAGATTGACCCTTATTATCCCCGGGCGCAGTATTTTTATACCAAAGTAGAAAATTCTATAAAATACGGGAAACAAGCATATTCTCATTATGAAGCAGGATATAATCTTTATGAACAAAGGTTATTTGAGGAGGCTATATACCAATATCGTCAGGCAGTAAGGTCCAATCCTAATTTTTCTTTGGCTTATTATTGGCTGGGCAGAATTTATTACGAGCGGGGTAATTATCGGGAAGCTGTGAGCAATTGGAAAGAAGTTTTACGTTTGGAACCGGAAAATGCAAAAGCAGAATATTGGTTAAAGCAGGCGGAAAAACAACTAAAGTAGTCGATAGTGAATAGTCGTTAGTCGTTAGCAGGATAGGTAGGTCTATTCTCATGAAAACGAGGAACGCCTATCTCTGAACCAAGGTAGGGGTTCGATTCATCGAACCAGTTAAAAATAACAAATAATCCGGGACGGATGAATCCACCCCCTGCAAAAATCTAAAAATATATAGAATTTTTATCATAATATGGTTTTATGTTTTTTGAATTCTAATTTTTTTCACACGATACACAATAAGGTGTTCGAATTACTATTCACTAACTACTAATTTAATTGGTAAATTGGAGAATTGATTAATTACTCTATTTTGTTATTTCGGTTAATTAAGATATAATAGCTATAGGACTATTCAAATTTATGAAAGTTAAATTTTGTAAAATAATTTACTTTTTAAAATTGAAATTATTAGAACTGAATATAATAATATTTTGATTTTAGATTACGGAGAAAACAAAATGAAAATTGCTTTTTTTACCAATTGTTATAAACCACTGGTTAACGGAGTTGTTACCAGTATATCTTCATTAAAAGAAGCTTACGAAAGAAAGGGGCATGAGGTTTATATCTTTGCTCCCAGAGTAGAAGATTATCTTGATCAAGAAAAAAATGTATTCAGATACAGGTCAGTAAATTTAACCAGTAAAGTCAAATATCCCCTTCCCATACCTTTATCCTTTCGGGCAAAAAAGGTGATAACCGAATTTAATCCTGACATTGTCCATTTTCACCATCCCTTTTTGTTGAGCTTACCAGCTATAATGTATGGGAGAAAATTAGGTATTCCCAAAATATTGACTATTCACACCCAATATGAACAATATGCTTATTATGTTTCCCCAGTACCAGAAAGAGTAACTCATGAAGCAATTAAGATGATAATTTCTAATTTAGCTTATAAAACTGATTGTATAACTACTCCGTCTGCCTCAATGAAAAAAATCATAGAAAATTATGGGATTAAAAATAGAATCGAGGTTGTTCCCAATGCAATACATTTGATTTCTTTCAAGGAAGATGATGAATTGAAAAGGACAGAAATTAGAAAAAAATACAATCTAAAAGAAAATGATAAAATAATTCTCTTTGTGGGCAGGGTAGCTTCGGAAAAGAGTATAGATAAGATTATAAAAGCATTAGCAATAATTAAAAAGAGAAATATCAATAAAGTAAAATTATTAATAGTAGGCGGCGGTAAAGCTATGGATGAATTAAAACAGCTTGCTCGGACTTTGAAAGTAGAAGAAGACGTAATATTTGCAGGCACAGTAAGCTATGAAGAAATTCAGCATTATTACAAGATGGCTTATGTATTTACTATTGCTTCTACCACAGAAACTTTTGGAATAGTAACCATAGAAGCCTTAGCTTCCGGAGTTCCCGTCGTGGCGGTTAAGGCTCCGGGAGCAGCAGATATACTAACAGATGCAGTGGATGGATTGTTAGTTGATGATAATGTAGAAAAAATTGCTAATGCCTTGGAAAAAATTATTAAAGAGCCGGAATTAAGGGAAAAGCTCTCTCGGGGAGCGTTAAAAACTTCTGAAAAATATAGTATTAATACAATATCTGAAGTAATGTTAAATCTCTATCGGGAAGTAATTGAGATAAAAAAATCCGAATCAAAAGAGAAGAAAAATTTTATAAAAGATATTCTGGCCATAGATTATAGAGGGAAAATAAAAAATGAAAAATAAAACTGTGAAATATATTATTTTTGTGCTGTTATTATTTTTGGTTTTAACTTGCATGGGGCAAGCAGCTCCTACAACGATGACACCTTCAGAAATAATTAACGAATCTATCGAAGTCTTAAAAGAGATGTCAACATCAGAGGATAGCGGGGCTTTTGGAGCTCTTTTAAAAGAAGCCGAAGGTATAGCCATTTTTCCTTCGATAATTAAAATAGGATGGGGAATTGGCGGGCAGTATGGAAAAGGCTTAATATTTAGAAAAGATAGCAGGGTAGGGATATGGTATGGTCCAGCCTTTGTAAAGATTAAAAGTATAAGTGTCGGCCCCCAGATAGGTATTCAATCAATTGCCCTGGTTTTAGTTATTTCCAATGAGCGGGGGATAGAGGGGTTTATGGAAGATAACTTTACCCTGGGCGGCACTGCCAGTATCGCCGCAGGTCCATTGGGAAGGTCTCTTTCAGCAGATACAGATTATAAATTTAAAGCATCAATATATTCTTATTCCATAAGTAAAGGAGCTTATATCGGAGTTTCTTTTCAGGGCTCAGCTATCGAAGAGGACAGCAAGGCGAATGAATTATTTTATGGGAAGAGCATATCTAACCGAACTATATTAAAAAATAAAATTACCGTAAATCCGGCAGTGTTGAGGTTATTACTTCTGATTAAGAAAATTAGCAAATAATGTTTTAATATTTGGGGTAGGGGTTCGATTTATCGAACCCGAAAATCATATTAACATTATATAAATAAAAAGAATCATAAAGATTGGATTTACGATCTATGTCATTCCCGCTCCACTTAGCTTAGGTTATTCCCACTACACCTATGTCATTCCCGCGAAAGCGGGAATCCATCCTTATTAACTGTTATACTTATGGATTCCGCATCAAATGGGTAATAAAAAATATAATATTTTTTAAAAAGTGAGCAAATAAAATTAAAAAAGAGATAGAATAACAAAATATCTTATAAAATAAAAAGATATAATAAAAAAAATTATACTTTGGTACTGCGCCAAGACAT
>DPXH01000167.1:0-1853 GCA_003527405.1 Candidatus Sediminicultor tertius
TGACCGAAACCTTGAAGATGAAAAGATTTGAGATACATAAAAAGTACGAGAAAGAGATAGTTAAAATATGTGGATGAAATTAGTCGTTAGTGAATAGTGAATAGTCGTTAGTAGGACGGGCATCTCGCCTGTCTATTAATTCATTAACAAGGGGGCGGATTTGCCCGCCCCCTTTTCGTTTTGTTAATTCTTCAAACGGATTCGATGAATCGAACCCCTACATTTGCACCTTGTATCTTCTCGCTCATTATTTATTGCATGTTACTGTATTTTTATTTGTCTTATCACGGGCAGACATAAAGTCTGTCCCTACAAGTTACTCATTACTATATTCCGATACGCAATACTAATTTATTCTTTAGGAATTGTTAATCTCTGGTAAGGATAGATTATGCTAGGATTTTTTATTTTATTCGTATTTGCTTCAAAAATTCTTATCCATTTCTCGCCTGTATTATAAAATCTTTCAGCAATCTTCCAGAGTGAATCTCCCTTCTTTACCTCATAATAGTCCGGTATGCTCTTTTTTATAGCCTCAACTAATTTAGCCTCTATTATTTTTTTACCTTCTTTTAGTAAAGCTAATTTAGCAGCATATTCTGCCTCTTTTTCTTTTCCCTCTCGAGCCATCTTTTCCTGCAATTCCTTAACCAGATTCTCATATCCTTTTATGTTTTCGAATAATTCTGTAATTGTTTTATCTTTGTCGGAAATAACTTTTTCTAAATCTTCTTTTTGTTGTTTAAAGAGCGCGATAGTGCTTTCTCTTTCTAAAAGAAGATCTTTAGAAGCTTTTAATTGGGTTTCAAGTTTGGTTTTCTCTTCCGTTAATAAGGATAATTTATTAGAATATTCTGTCTCTTTTTCTATTTGCTTTTCTTTTTCTTTGGCCGCTTGTTCGCTTATTTCCTTAATCTGATTTTCATAACCTTTAATGCTTTGGGATAACTCTGCAATTGTTTTATCCTTTTCCGCAATACTTTTCTCTGATTCTTCATTTTGCTGCTTGATAAGCACAATAGCATCTTCCTTTTCTGATAAAAGATCCTGGTAAATCTTAAGTTGATTCTCCAGTTTGCTTTTCTCTTCCGTTAATGCAGATAGTTTTGCGATATAATCTTTTTCTTCTTCAATTTCTCGTTGAACCAACTTGTCTTTCAGTTCGTTAATTTGATTATTACAATCCTCTAATTTACTAACAAGCTCCTCTTTCTCTCGATCTTTAGTCTGTAAGATTCCTTGCTGTTCAATTAATAAAGCTTCAAGTTGTCCTTTTTCTTTCATTAATTCAGATATTTTTGCAGCAAATTCCTTTTCTAAATCATTTTCATCTTTAGTTAAACCTGCTTTTAGTTCATCAATCTGTTTTTCCTTTTCTTGTATATTTTCTTTTAATTCCGAAATAAGTTCGTCTTTAGAAATAACAATCTGTTCAGATTCTTCTTTTTGTCTCATAATTGTTTTAATGGTCTCTTCTTTTTCGGCTAACAAAGCTTCCAATTTAGCTTTTTCTTCTGTTAGTTCTGTTAATTTATCAGCATACTCTCTCTCTAAATCTTTTTTTCCTCTTGCTAAACTTGCTTTTAGTTCTTCAATCTGTTTTTCTCTTTCTTGTATATTTTCTTTCAGTTCTGAAATAATTGCATCATTACTTTCCAGTTTAAGATTTTTTTCTTCTACTTCTTTTTTTGCCTGATTAGATTGGTCGTAAGTATAAATACCAAAACCGCCAACAATTAATAAAATTAATATAAATAAAACTATTAAATTTTTTGACATTTTTACCTCCAATACTGTAAATTATTACTTATGTTACTATAATTCGATAAAAATTTAAAAAATCCTCTTTTATA
>DPXH01000167.1:2225-4158 GCA_003527405.1 Candidatus Sediminicultor tertius
TCTATTCCCTTTCGTAAAACTTGTATCCTTGTTTCTTAAAAAGCTAGTTTAGCAAGAACGGTCAGTAGAAATCCATAAGAGGGCTGCTGCACCGAGGACACCGGCGTTTCCCCCCAACTCCCCAATAACAATTTTAAGAGATTTATAATTGGAATAAAATGCTCTCTTTTTTACTTCCTTTCTAAGAGGGATAAGAAGTTTATTGCCTTCGTTAGTTATTCCTCCCACCAATACCACCATTTTAGGATTCAATATATTGGTAATATTAGCAATAGCTATACCTAAATAGGAAATTGCTTCTTCAACTACAATTGAGGTTAATCTATCTCCTTTGCGGGCAGCTTCAAAAATTGATTTTAATCTAAGCGACTCAAACAACTTGCCCTCATCAAAGTTTAAAAAATCACTCTTTATTCCCTCTCTAATTCTATTTTTAATTCTATTTTTAATTCCGGTAGCCGAAGAATATGCTTCCAAACAACCATAATTACCACAATTGCAACGGGGGCCATCTTTATTTACAGTCATATGTCCTAACTCTGCGGCACCATAATTATTACCATGATATATCTTCCCATCAATAATTATTCCGCCGCCAATTCCGGTTCCCAGGGTAAAACATACTAAATTATTTACCCCTTGGCCTGCCCCAAAACAGCGTTCGCCCCAGGCAGCTGCATTAGCATCATTTTCTAAAACAACTTTCATATTAAATTCATCTTCCAATATTTTCCTTAAGGGGACATCTCTCCATCCGGGAAGATTGGGAGCAAAATTAATCATTCCTCTTTTAATATCAAGAGGACCCGGTGCTCCAATCCCTATTCCTATTATATCGCCAGGAACTACAGAAGATTGAACAATATTTTCATGGATGGTCTCTACTATTCTTTTAATAGTAGCTTCTTTACCTCTTTCGGCTAAAGTTGGGACTTTCAGGCGGTTTACTATCTTCCCCTGATAGTTTACTATTACACTGACAATATTCGTTCCTCCCAAATCAACACCAATAGAATATTTTTTTTCTGAATTTTTTTTATCTACCACCATACATGCCGCCTTTCCATCATTACCATATTTTTTCTTTGTATTCCTTAAAAGCTTTTACTTGCTGTTGAATTACTTCCTCTGACTGTTCCACATTTAAATCTTTTGTTTCAATAGCAAAACTGGCTAAGCGACCCTGCCATAAAATTCTTAATATCTCTAAAATATCTTCTTTTCTATCCCTTTTCTGTTCATAATATTTTAAACTATAATATACTATTTGGGCCCATAAATCTATAGGAAAATTAAAATCCTCCACACTAAAGCTTTTGGATATTTTATCCAAAGAAGATATTATCTCTCCTGGTAAGAAAAAATTCTTTTCTTTTATTACCTCTTTATACCCAGATTTAAAATCGTATATATACCCTGCTATATCCATACCCACCTCTTTAGGTGTTTCTACTTCTTTTACCCCAATCCTCTCTACACTTTTATCTGTCACTTTCCTTTTGGAAAAATCTTTATAAAAAATAGTTAAATCCAAAATACTTCCTGTTACCTGATTAAACATAGGAACTAATAATACTTTGGGGTCTTTATAATCTTTGGTGGAATCATGACTCTTTATTCCCAATTTCGCTTCTATCATCTTCATATCTTCACAAGCAGCGACCGTGGTAATAAATATGTCTATCCCGAATTCAGCCGGGAAAAGAGGATGGGTTAAGACTTTGTTCACCATTTTAGCAGATAAACCATATTCTCCCCCAATGGGCTGCCTGATAGAAATTCCGTAAAGTGCTCGAGTCAGAGGATAAGCCAGATGATTGGTAATCACTCCATCATATTTATGTCTTGCATAAAAGGGGGCAACCAGATCATATTCTTTTAATATAGGTTGAATCAGATATTTTAACCATTCCGGGGTTATACTGGTAAGATC
>DPXH01000044.1:0-533 GCA_003527405.1 Candidatus Sediminicultor tertius
ATAAATGAAGAATCACCTAAAGGCCTTTTGAAAGTTAATCCGGAAGTTGGCCGCCGGCAAGTTGAGGAACTTAAAAAGTTAAAAGAGCAAAGAGACAATCATAAAGTAAAAGAAAATTTAAAATTATTGGAGAAGGCTGCAAAAACAGATGCAAATTTAATGCCTTTAATATTAGATTGTGTAAAATCTTATGCTACCTTGGGTGAGATTTGTGATGTGTTAAGAAGTATCTTTGGTGAATATAAAGAGTCTGTAAAGCTTTAAAGAGTGGAGGAATGTAAAAATGAAAGGGAAAAAAGTTAGAGTATTAATAGCAAAACCCGGACTTGATGGTCATGACCGAGGAGCAAAGGTTGTAGCAAGAGCTCTAAGGGATGCCGGGATGGAAGTAATTTATACCGGATTAAGGCAGACTCCTGAACAGATTGTGGAAACTGCCATCCAGGAAGACGTAGATGTTATTGGATTGAGTATTTTATCGGGAGCTCATACCCATCTTTTCCCCAAAATAATGGAAATTCTAAAAGAAAATG
>DPXH01000044.1:924-1615 GCA_003527405.1 Candidatus Sediminicultor tertius
AGTTAAAAAAGGTAGGTATAGCAGAAATATTTACTCCAGGGACCGATACTCGTGACATAATTAAGTTTATTAAGGAGAAAATAAACTAGAAATTCGTATCGCGTATCGCGTATTGCGTATTGCGTATTGCGAAAAAACAATAAGAGAAAGAAATAAGGAAAAAATGGAAGAAAGTGTAAAAAGATTTAAAGATTTAAGGATCTGGCAAAAAAGTATAGAAATTGTCAGTGATATTTATATACTAACAAAAAAGTTTCCTAAAGAAGAATTATACGGCTTGACCTCCCAAATTAGACGTTCAGCAGTCTCCATTCCTTCTAATATAGCAGAAGGTTTCAGGAGATATCATAACAAAGAGTATAAGCAGTTTCTCTATATAGCTTTAGGAAGTTGTGCTGAATTAGAAACCCAAATTGCTATAGCTAGAATGTTAAAATATATAACAGAAGAAAAAGAAACAGAATTAATTGAAAAATTAGATCATATTTGTAGAATGACTTCAAATCTAATTAAGAAACTTTAACGCGATACGCGATACGCAATACGAGAAAAGGGTAATGGAAATGGAAATTGTAGAAAAAATAATTAATGGTGACCGAAGGGCAGCGGCTACCCTAATAACTTTAGTAGAAAATAACTTTAGCCAAGCTCAGGAGATTTTAAAAAAGCTCTATAATTATACCGGAAATGC
>DPXH01000044.1:2003-3702 GCA_003527405.1 Candidatus Sediminicultor tertius
AAAATTTTACGAGAACAGGGAAAAACTGTTGGAATCATCGCCATAGATCCTACCAGTCCATTTACCGGAGGGGCGTTGCTGGGTGATAGAATTCGCATGCAGGATTTAAGCTTAGACAAAGGTGTTTTTATAAGAAGTATGAGTACTCGAGGACATCTGGGGGGACTTTCCCAGGCTACCCAGGCAACGGTTAAGATATTAGATGCATTAGGTAAAGATATAATATTTATTGAAACAGTTGGTGTAGGCCAATCGGAAGTAGATATAGTTAAAGTAGCCGATACAGTTGTATTAGTAAGTATGCCGGGAATGGGAGACGATGTCCAGATTATAAAAGCCGGGATAATGGAAATAGGAGATATTTTTGTAATTAACAAAGCCGATAAAGAAGGTTGTGAACGTTTAGCTACCGAGATAGAAATGATGTTAGATTTAAACCAAAATAAAAGGTGGCGTCCCCCGGTTCTAAAGACTATAGCTACCGAAAATGTCGGTATTAAAAAACTTTTGGAAGAGATTGATCGACATATCAAATATCTAAAGGAAAGTGGAGAGTTAGAACAAAGACGCCGGGAGAGTGCCAAGAAAGAGATATTTGACCTTATCCAGGAACAATGGAAAGAAATACTTTCAACTTTTGTTGATAACGGATTTTTAAATAAGATAGTAACTAAAATAGTAAAGCGGGAAGAAGACCCCTATACTGCGGTAGAGAAATTGTCAAATATATTGGTGCATTCTTATACACAGGGAGGAGCAAAAAATGATAGAAAAGATTGATCACATTGGAATTGCCGTAAAAAGTATTGAAAAAACCAGTGAGCTTTTAAGTAATATACTGGGATTAAAAGTTGCTGGTGAAGAGATTGTAGAAGAACAGAAAGTTAAAGTTGCTTTTCTACCTTTAGGTGATAGTGAATTAGAACTGTTAGAATCCACTTCACCGGAGGGTCCTATTGCCAGATTTATTGAGAAGAAAGGTGAGGGGATTCAACATATTGCCTTTAGAGTTGATAATATTGAAGAAATATTAGAAAAATTAAAAAAGGAAGGAGTTAGGTTGATTGACGAAAAGCCGAGATATGGAGCAGGCGGAGCTAAGATAGCCTTCTTGCATCCTAAGGATACTAATGGTATTCTTGTTGAATTATGCGAAAGAGATAAATAAGACGTAAGTCTAATTCGTATCTCGTATCTCGTGAATCGTATCTCGTGAAGAAAATAGAATTCAGAATTCAGGCACCAAAGGCTAAGAAGCTTAATTCGTATCTCGTATTACGTGAAGTTCAGCGTGGAGCGTGTAGTGGATAGCGTTTAGAAAAACTCGGAAACCGGACTTTAGAATTAACGGAATTTATTGTCATTGCGAAGTGAGGCAGCAATCTCAAAAGAATAATGTAGGGGTTCGATTTATCGAACCCGTCTGAAAAATTGTCAAAATAATTAGGGGTGGGCGAATCCGAAATTAACAAAATAACTCAATTTAAAACCTTGTCAAAGGACCGTCCCCTGACAGGAAATCTAAAAATACTGGAGAAAGGTGGTAAGATAAATTAATGAAATTATCAATTGATGAATTAATGAAAAATTTAAGAGAAAGAGAAGAAAAAGTAAAAGCAGCCGGAGGAGAGAAAAGAATACAAGCTCAACATAAAAAGGGCAAGCTTACTGCTCGGGAAAGGATTGACCTTCTTTTGGA
>DPXH01000044.1:4110-4477 GCA_003527405.1 Candidatus Sediminicultor tertius
AGGGAGTTGTAACCGGTTACGGAACTATTAACGAAAGACTGATTTATGTTTTTGCTCAGGATTTTACCGTTATTGGCGGTTCCCTAGGAGAAATGCACGCTAAGAAGATATGCAAGGTGTTGGATATGGCTATGAAAATGGGTGCACCATGTATCGGAATAAACGATTCCGGCGGGGCCCGTATTCAAGAGGGAGTAGATTCCCTAAGCGGTTATGGTCAACTATTTTACCGTAATACTATTGCTTCCGGAGTAATTCCCCAGATATCAATAATTGTCGGGCCGGCAGCCGGAGGAGCAGTTTATTCCCCCGCTATAATGGATTTTGTATTTATGGTAAAAAATATCGGCATAATGCATATTACCGG
>DPXH01000094.1:0-1767 GCA_003527405.1 Candidatus Sediminicultor tertius
CCGGAAGCAGAGAAGATTAGCGGTGAGACTTTAAGAGAGAGGAACCTGATAAGGAATGAAGGATGTGCCGAATGTCCTATCGGATGTGGCAGAGTTACTGAGATTAAAGAGGGAAAATATAAAGGAGCTCACGGAGGTGGCCCCGAATACGAATCAGTCTGGGCTTTAGGGGCAATGTGTGGTGTGTCAGATCTCGATGCCGTAGTTATGGCTAATTATCTTTGTGATAAGTATGGGATGGATACTATTACAGCCGGTTCTACTGTGGCCTGTGGCATGGAACTTTACGAAGAAGGATATATGCCCAAAGAAGATTCTCCTTTCCCCTTAACTTTTGGTTCGGGAGAAGCCTTAGTAGAAGCAATAAAACTAATGGGCGAACAGAAAGGAAAATTGGGTAAGCTTTTAGCTCAGGGTTCGTATAGATTAGGAGAACATTATGGACATCCCGAACTTTCTATGAGTGTTAAAAAACAAGAGTTCCCTGCTTATGATCCGAGAGGAATAAAAGGGATAGGACTGGAATATGCTACCAGTAACCGGGGAGCCTGTCATGTAAGAGGGTATACTATTGCTCCTGAAGTTCTAACTGGAGCGGCTGATCGGTTGAAATATGAAGGCAAAGGTGAGTTAGTAAAAATTTTTCAAGATTTAACTTCTGCCCTGGATTCCACTGGTATTTGCCTTTTTACTACTTTTGGAATGGGCGGAGAAGATATTGCTTTACTCCTATCTACTGCTACAGGTTTTAAAGTGGATATAAATGAATTTATGAAGATTGGAGAGAGAATATGGAATCTGGAAAGATTGTTTAATCTTAAGGCTGGATTTACCAGAAAAGATGATACTCTGCCGATGAGAATTTTAAAAGAACCTATAAAAACAGGTCCCTCTAAAGGAGAGATAGAGGAATTAGACAAGATGCTTGATGATTACTATAAGGTAAGAGGCTGGGATAAGAACGGTATTCCTACTAATGAAAAACTAAAAGCACTGGGGCTTTTGGATTAAGATGAAATACCTAATTATTGGAGCAAGTGCGGCGGGTTTATCCGCCGCACTGAAAATAAGAGAACTGGATGTAGATGGAGAAATAACTGTCTTATCAGAAGAGAAATCCCCGCCTTATAGTAAGATGTCTCTCCCATATCTTTTATCGGGCGAATGCAGCAAAGAAGAAGATTTATATTTAGGAATACCGGAAGGCGTAAAATTATTATTAGATAAAAAAGTGGTGTCTTTGAAAGAGGAAAGGAAAGTAGTAGAAACAGAGGCAGGAGAAGAATTTTCCTATGATAAATTACTTATTGCTACTGGTGCTCATCCTTATATTCCCGAGGTAGAGAAGAAAGGCTTACCTCCTATACTTTCTATAAGAAATTTAGAAGATATATCAGGACTTAAAGAAAGGATTAAAAATTCGAAGGAGAAGAGAGTTATATTATCAGGAGCTGGCCTGGTCAATTGCGAGATAGCCGATGCTCTTTTGAAGATAGGAGTACCTTCTGTTTTTGTAATTCGTTCGAATAGGATTTTGTCTCAAATTTTAGACGAAGAAGGGTCAAGAATAATAGAAAGTTGTGCTAAAGAAAAAGGGATAGAATTATTGACTGGTGAAAATATAAAAACAGTTGAAGAGAGAGACGGGATAACTTATGCTACCCTTGAATCCGGAAAAGTTCTGAAAGGTAGTTGTGTGGTCTTTGGTAAAGGGGTACGGCCTTCTGTTGATTTTCTAAAAGGTACCGGGATAAAAATAGGTCGAGG
>DPXH01000094.1:2184-3120 GCA_003527405.1 Candidatus Sediminicultor tertius
CCTTATGGCCGGTAGCTGTGGAACAGGGGAAGATTGCCGGTGCAAATATGGCAGGAGGAGGGCTGGAATATTCGGAAGAAATATCCAGAAACATACTTACCATATTCGGGCAAACTATTTTTACCGGGGGTATTAGCACAGAGGATAAGTTTGAAGTTTATAAAGAACATTTTGCCGGGGAATACAGAAAAATCTTAATTCATAATGATAAACTGGTGGGTTTTGTATTTGTAGGAGAAGTAGATAGCCCGGGCGTATATCTCTTTATTATGAAAAACAAAATAAATGTAAGTGAAAATATAAACTTACTTTTAAAAGGTGCTCTTTCGTATCCGGTAATTTATCCTTCTATAAGAAATATTGTCTTTTAAGGAAAGAGAAGGAGTACTTAAGGATAACAAGAAGTGTAAGATATTTTAAGGTGAATAAATGATTGTAAAAGTAAAAGCATTTGCTAATTTAAGAGAAGTTTTCGGAGGGGAGATGAAGGTAGACCTAAAAGAAGGGGCAATTTTAAAAGATCTCCTCTCCTCTGTTTTTTTACCGCCTAAGGCGGTTAAGGCTATAATAGATAGTGAATCAGGAAACATTAAACCATCTATACTCATTTTAAAGAATGGAAGGAATATCAGGTTTTCAGGAGGATTCCTTACCAAATTGGAAGATGGTGACGAAGTGAGCATATTTCCCCCTATAGGTGGGGGTTAGTTTATTTAAGTAATTAGATTAGGAATGAAGTAATTTTAAAATCAGGGGACGCCTGTCCTACGGTTACTTATCTCGGGCAGACACAAGGTCTGCCCCTACACATGGCTTCTAAATTTTGATTCCCTCTTTCATAACTATAACGCTATACGCTATTAAGGTGTATGCAATACGCCCCTACGATTACAATAATAGATTCCAATTACCTCTTTTAAGTTCAGCAAATTAATT
>DPXH01000094.1:3491-4750 GCA_003527405.1 Candidatus Sediminicultor tertius
ATTATGGAGTATAAATATAATAGGAAAAATAAAAATTTGAGGATAGAGATATGGAATTAAAGATATCGGAAAAGTTTAAAAAATTGATAGTCGATACAGGGCGAGAATTATATAAGCAGAATTTAACCATCGGGACCTGGGGGAATATTAGCGTTCTTGACCCGGAAACCGATTTAGTATATATTAAACCGAGCGGAATGGATTATAATGAAATTAACCTTGAAGATGTCATTGTGATTGATAAGAAAGGAAAAACAATCGAGGGGTTTAGAAAGCCCTCTATTGAAATGCCTATGCATCTTTCAATATATAATGCCAGGAAGGATGTAGGAGCCATAGTTCACTATCATCCCATTTATTCGAGTGTGTTAGCAGTGACGGGTTTTAGTCTTCCGGGAATTTGTGAGGATTTTGTCCAGATAGTGGGAGAAAAAGTTTTATGTGCGAAATATGCTTTACCCGGTTCGGAAGAATTAGCTGAGAACGCAGTTGCTAGCTTAGGGAATAGGAATGCAGTTTTTCTTCTAAATCATGGGACTCTCTCTGTGGGCAAAGATATGAAAGAGGCAATGAAGGTCTGCTATGTGGTAGAAAAAACAGCTCATATTTATATTTTAAGTAAAAGTGTAGGAAAATGCAGGATAATTCCTGAAGAAGACATTAAGATAATGCAGGATTTTGCCAAAAATTCTTATGGAAAAGAGTAAAGCAAGTTGAGGTAATAAAATAATTTAAAGGGAAGAGTTAAATTATTTTTTGATTTTTAGAGGATGGACAATATGGAAGATAGCGAAAAAAGCAAAGAACAACTTATCAATGAATTGTTTGATTTGCGCAAAAAGATTGTTGAGTTAGAAAATGTAAAAGTCAATCATAAACAAACAGAGAAAAAATTAAAAAAATCTGAAGAGTTATACCGCAATCTTTTTGAGAATATGCCCGGGGCTTACTATCGTACAGATAAAGATGGGAATCTTTTAATGATAAATCTGGAAGGAGCTAAATTATTTGGCTACAATTCTCCTGAGGATATCTTGGGAAAAAATATCCCCCAACATTTATACTTTGCTCCGGAAGAAAGAAAAAAGTATCTTAAAGAATTAGAAAAGAATAATGGGAATCTTAAAGACTTTGAACTGACTTTAAAAAAGAAAGACGGCACTCCTCTGATTATCTCTGATACCAGCCATTTCTATTATGATAAAGATGGGAATATTGCCGGAGTAGAAGGCATCTTTGTCGACATCACCGAACGCAAA
>DPXH01000094.1:5145-5386 GCA_003527405.1 Candidatus Sediminicultor tertius
AAAACTATCCATCAAGAGTTAGGCAATATCATTGATACTACTAATTTCCATATTGCCTTGCTTAACAAAGAAGAAAACAGAATACATTATGATTATTTTTTTGACGAGAAAGATGATACCTCTATTACTTTAGAATATGATAATGCTGGATCACTTTCCGCTCATGTAATTAAGACTGGCCAACCCCTTTTAGTCAATCGTAAGCAGATTAATAAAATGATTGAGAAGGGAGAATTAATTC
>DPXH01000094.1:5770-5894 GCA_003527405.1 Candidatus Sediminicultor tertius
AGTAATTGGAACAATGGCCGTCTTAAGTTATGCTAACTCTGAGCTCTACACCCAGAAAGACATCAATATTATGGAATTCGTTTCCTCTCAGGTAGCTACTGTTATAAAGCGAAAACAGGACGAA
>DPXH01000079.1 GCA_003527405.1 Candidatus Sediminicultor tertius
ACTATCGAATGGAAAGACGGGAAAGTGTTTCTAATTGACCAGAGAAAACTTCCTTTAAAATATGAAATAATTAATTGTTCTTCCTATCAGGAAGTAGCAGAAGCTATTAAGAAGATGAAGATAAGGGGTGCACCGGCTATTGGAGTGGCGGCTGCCTTTGGCATAGCCCTTGCTGCTTATTCTTCAAGGGCTGATACCTATAAAGAATTTAGTTTAGATATGGAAAAAGCTAAAAAATGCCTGGCCCTTACTCGGCCTACTGCAGTCAACCTATTTTGGGCTTTAGAGAGAATAACGAATTTAATTAATACAAAAAAAGATGTTGATTTATTTGAATTAAAAGATATAATCTTACAGGAAGCCAAAGATATTGCCCGGGAAGATATAGAGATAAATAAGGGTATGGGAAGGTACGGAGCTTCGCTAATTAAAGATGGGGACAATATTCTTACTCACTGCAATGCCGGAGCTCTGGCTACCGTAGATCACGGTACCGCCCTGGGAGTGATTCGTACTGCCTTTAATGAGGGAAAACAGATACATGTCTATGTCGATGAAACCAGACCGGTATTACAGGGGGCAAGGCTTACCGCCTGGGAATTAATGCAGGAGAAAATTCCTTTTACCTTGATTACTGATAATATGGCTGGTTTTTTAATGTCTCAAAAAAAGATAAATTTAATCATAGTTGGAGCAGACCGTATTGCCCGAAATGGTGATGTGGTGAATAAAATTGGAACTTATTCCTTATCTGTTTTAGCCCGGGAAAACAAAGTTCCCTTTTATGTGGCTGCTCCGATATCTACTATTGATATATCCCTAAGTTCGGGGAAGGAAATCCCCATTGAAGAGAGAAACCCAAAAGAAATTACTCATATATTGGGTAAACAGATAGCCCCTACGGGAGTAAAAGTATTTAATCCGGCTTTTGACCTTACTCCCCACCGTTATGTGGAGGCTATTATTACCGAAAAAGGGATTATCCGGAAACCGTTTGAAAAAAATATTAAACTAGTATTTAGTCGTTAGTCGTTAGTGAATAGTAAAGAAGAAAAAAAGGAAGATAGAAGCCAGAATATTAAATAGCGTAGAGCGTATAGAGTATATATTTAGTTAGCCAGTTTACCGGTTACCGGTTGAAGAATTAAGATCAGATTGGTTAACCGTATCAACTAACTCTTATCTTGCAACTTATATCTTTAATTGGCCAATTGGTCAATTGGTGAATCGGTCAATTAAATAATCTTGCAACTTGTATCTAATACTAACGACTAAATAGAGGAGGAGAAAATTGGATCCAGAAAAGCTTATTATTTCAGGAAGAAATAGATTACAGGGTACAGTAAAAATTGACGGAGCAAAAAATTCAGCTTTATCTATTATGGCAGCAACCTTATTAACCAAAGATGTTTGTATTTTAAGGAATGTCCCTCGCCTTACCGATGTGGATACTATGGCGGCGGTTATAAGGAAATTGGGGATTAAAGTAGAGTGGAGAGGAGATAATACCCTCTATATTGATTCTGATGATTTTAATAATTACGAAGCACCTTATGAATTGGTTAAAATGATGAGAGGTTCGATTTTGGTGATGGGACCTCTTTTGGCTCGTTTAAAAAAAGCGAAGATATCTTTGCCCGGTGGTTGTGCTATTGGTGCTCGTCCGGTTGATTTTCATTTAAAAGGATTTGAGGCTTTAGGTGCTCAAGTTGAAGTGGAAAAAGGTTATATTGAAGCAAAAGTTGATAAATTAAAAGGAGATGATATATACTTAGATTTTCCCAGTTTGGGGGCAACTGAAAATATAATGATGGCTGCCTGTTTGGCGGAAGGTATAACTACAGTTGAAAATGCAGCTAAAGATCCCGAGGTAGTGGAATTAGGGCATTTCTTAAATAAGATGGGGGCTAAAGTTGAAGGATTGGGGACTGATTTAATAAGAATAGAAGGAGTAAAAGAATTACACGGAATTGATTATACTATAATTCCTGACCGTATTGAGGCAGGTACCTATATGATAGCAGCTGCTATCACGGGTGGAGATGTTTTAATAGAAAAGGCTGATCCGTTATTATTAAAACCATTGATAGTGAAGTTAGAAGAAGCGGGGGTACGGATCGAGTTAGAAAAGAGCTTGATTAAAGTGATAGGACCGAGTAGAGTTAAGGCAGTAGATATTAAAACTTTACCTTTTCCCGGATTTCCCACCGATATGCAAGCCCAATTTATGGCTTTATCCTGTGTAGCAAAAGGTACCAGCGTTATTACCGAGACTGTATTTGAGAAAAGATTCGTTCACATCGGTGATTTGATAAGGATGGGAGCGGATATCAAAGTAGAAGGACATAGTGCTATTATTAAGGGGGTAAAGAAGTTAAGTGCCGCCCCGGTAATGGCTTCAGATTTAAGAGGCGGAGCAGCTTTGGTGTTAGCAGGTTTGGTAGCAGAAGGAACCACTGAGTTAAGCAGAATATATCATTTAGACAGAGGATATGTGAAGTTAGAGGAAAAACTAAATTCTTTAGGTGCGGATATTAAGAGAATGAAAGAGTGATATAGTCGTTAGTCGTTAGTGAATAGTGAATAGTGAAGAAGAAAGAAAGAAGACAGAAGTCAGGAGACAGAATCCAGTATTCAGAATTATTTAAAATTATGAGATTATAATCTTTGTCAAGTTATTTTATATTGTTCTGACTTCTGACTACTGGCTCCTGAATTCCTAAATAACAATTATAGTTTTTCACTTTAAGCTTTTAGGTTTATAATGATAACTAATAATTTTTTACAAAAGATTTTAAATAACGACTAATGACTATTCACTAACGACTAAATAGAGGAGGGAAAAATAAACATGCTAGGAATGGACAGAAGTTTGGGCATAGATTTGGGTACCGTAAGTGTCTTAATCTATCAGAAGGGGAAAGGAATTGTCCTTCAAGAACCTTCGGTAGTCTCTATTTTAAGAGATAGCGGAAAAGTTTTAACTGTAGGAGAAGAGGCCAAACAAATGTTAGGTAAGACACCGGGGAACATAATTGCTATCCAGCCCATGAAGAGCGGAGTTATCGCCGATTATGAGATAACAGAGAAGATGTTGAGCTATTTTATCAGAAAAGTTTGTGGTAACAGCAAGGTGTTTCGTCCTCAGGTAGTAATTTGCGTACCGTCGGGAGGAACAGAAGTAGAAAAAAGAGCAGCGATAGAAGCAGCTATGCAAGCGGGAGCAAGGAAAGCTTATTTAATTGAAGAACCAATGGCGGCAGCTATTGGAGCCGGCTTAGATATTAGTGAACCCTACGGAAATATGATTGTTGATGTGGGCGGGGGTACCGCAGATATCGCCGTTATCTCTTTAGGTGGAATTGTGGTAAGCGAATCATTAAGAGTGGCAGGAAATGATTTTGATGAAAATATTATCAAATACATTAAAGAAAAATACAGGTTAATGATCGGCGAAAAAACTGCTGAAACTTTAAAGATTGAAATCGGTACAGCAATGGAATTAGAAGAAGAATTATTTACTGAAATAAGGGGGAGAGATTTAGTGTCCGGGTTGCCTAAGAGTATTTCGGTCGGCTCTAATGAAGTGTTAAAAGCCATTTCTCCTTCGTTGAAGATAATAATCGAGGGAGTTAAAACGGTTATGGAGAAAATTCCTCCTGAACTGGCTGCTGATATTGCTGATAAAGGAATCATTATCACCGGCGGAGGGGCACTGTTAAGACATTTCGATGATTTGTTAACTGAAGTGACCGGAATACCAGTTTATTTAGCTGAAAATCCAATTTCTTGTGTAGCTTTAGGCACGGGGACGGTTTTAGACAATATCCATGTATTAAGGAGTGGGCTAGTAAGTTCGTACAAGTAACTAGTCGTTAGTCGTTAGTGAATAGTCGTTAGCTTAAATACAAGTTACAAGATGCAAATTTCAAGTTAATTTAGTTAACCAGTTACCGGTTAGCTGTTAAATTAGTCATTAGTGAGTAGTATTAGAGCGTAAAGTGTAAAGCTAAAAACGAAAAACCGAAACTTAAAACTTAAAATTGAAGAAAAAGTTTTGAATTTTGAATTTTGAATTATGGTTTTTCGCTTTTCGCTTTAAGTTTTTAGTTTAATACTGGCAAGATACGCGATACGATAATTGTATACTGATTTTTCTATACGCTCCACGCTAAACGCTATACTAAATACTAACGACTATTCACTAACGACTAAATATAAAGAAGGTAAAGATGAAAATAAAATTAGATAAAAATATTTTTACAAAAATTATTTTTATTTTATTAATTATATTTAGTATAGGAGTAAATTTAACCTACGGCCAGAGCCCTTTTATGCCAGTTTCGGAGATAAGTCCGGGGATGAGGGGGATAGGAAAAACCGTTTTTCACGGAACGCAGATAGAGACCTTTCAGGTGGATATCATTGATATACTAAAAGGCGAAGGCGGAATTAGTCATTTTATTTTAGCAAATTTAAGTGGAAATAAGATTAAAGAGAGTGGCGGTATTTCAGCAGGGATGAGTGGCAGCCCGGTCTATATAGATAACAGATTGGTTGGAGCTGTATCTTATGCCTGGGAAATGAGCGAACACAACCTCTGTCTAATTACCCCTATTCAAGAAATGTTAAAAATACTTAAATTCCCCTATGATAATTATCAGACTACAGCGCAAGAATACAAGATTAATAATTCTTTATTTTTTACAAGGGAAAAATCAAACAAGATAATAGTGAAAAATACTATGGAAAATGATAGTTTTCCGGAATTAGCAGGCCGAGAGGAAATTATTTTTTGTCCCGCAGTTTCACCGATTATTATAAATGGTATTAAAGGTAGAATTTTAGACAGATTAAGCAGTTCTCTAAAAAAATTTAATCTTATGGCTATTCAGGGAATCGGGCTTAACGAAAATAATGATATAAACTTTCAAGAAGTGGGAGAAAGACCTTCCAATAAAATAGAAGCCGGTTCTGCCATAGGAATACAATTGACCAGGGGAGATGTCAATATTACTTCTATCGGAACAATAACTTATCGAGAAGGAGATAAAGTCCTGGCTTTAGGACACCCCTTTTTGAAAAAAGGTGAAGTTTCATTCCTTCTTTCTGCAGTATACGTCTATCACAGTTTTCCCAACATAGTTATGCCTTTTAAATTAGGGGCTCCTTTAAATTTAGTAGGGAAGATTGTCCAGGATAGAGAGGCAGGTATATTGGCGATACTGAATTCTTACCCCCGAATTATTCCGCTTGAAATAGAGGTAACAAATATTAATACAGGACTATCTTTCCAAACAGGAGTCCAGATAATAAATGATTATGACCTGTTAGAGCCCCTGGTTTCAAATATAACCGTGCAGGCCATAGATAATGCTCTGGATAGGATTGGAGCAGGAACTGCCCAGATAGAGATAGAGATAAAAGGTGAGATAGAAGGACAAGAACTTTTACGGAAGAACATGTACTACAGTTTAGATGATATAGCCATTAAGGCTATCACTGAGATACCCGAAATTATTGATTTAATTGTAAATAATTATTTTGAGATGGTAAATTTGACCAAGATAAACATCGATATTAAAATAGATAATAAAAAGAAAATTGGTAAGATAGAAGAAATTGTATTAGAAGATTCCTCGATTAAGCCGGGAGATTACCTTGAAGCAAAAATAAAGATTAGACCTTTTCGGAGAGAGTTAATCGAAAAGATGCTGACTGTTCAGATTCCTCCCGATACACCTCCTGGCGAAGCTTTATTAATAATAAACGGAGGAGCAGAGTTAGACAATCAAAAGGAAGAGTTTGATAACAGCGGTAAAAAGGATTATAAAAGTTTGGAAGAGGTCTTTAAGGATATTTCTGACAGACCAAGAGGCAATCAAATTATTGGAGAAGTAATTATATATTCTAATGAATTGCCTTACGAAGAAAATATTAGTGATGGCGACCTGAGGAAAAAAGAAGAAAAAGATTTAATAATTTCTAAGATTGAAACAGATATGGTTATTGAAGGATATTTGGAAATACCTTTTACAATATTAGAGGATTAACCAATTGTCCAATTATTTAGTATACAGTATATAGTTATTAAATTAACCAATTTACCAATTATCCAATTCGCCAATTAATAGGTGAATTGGTGAATAGGTGAATTGGTGAATAAGTGAATGGTGTTGTAATGATGAAAATAGTAGCTTTAATTGCGGCTGCCGGTAAGGGTAAAAGAATGAATACCAGGATAAGCAAGCCTTTTATCCCTATTTTCGGCAAGCCAATCTTAGCATACACCATTGAAAAGTTTGAAAAATGTAAATTAATTGATAAAATATATCTTGCGGTTAGCCCCGAGGAGAAGGAGCTGTGTCGTAAAAATATAATATTAAAATACAATATTTCTAAGGTTAAAGATTGAGTTAACGGCGGGGGGACCAGACAGGATTCTATATACAAAGGCCTTAAAGCATTGGATAAAGATAC
>DPXH01000217.1 GCA_003527405.1 Candidatus Sediminicultor tertius
TTTTTCTAATATAAATTTTTTAGATTAATTAAAAGGTAAAAATGTCATTGCGAGGGAGTAAAACGACCGAAGCAATCCCGTCACATTATGTAACTGCTATTTGCAATGACACGTTTTATAGTTTATCATACAAATCTTTCCATTCCGGATTAATTCCCGTAATCAATTCAACTTTCTTAGTCCTTGAACCTGCTTTAATTTGTTTTTCTCTTAATATGGCATTTTCTGGGTTATTATATATTTCAAAAAATATTAATTTATTGATATTATAGTTTTTTGTAAATCCCTCAATTACTTTTTCTTTATGTTCCCAAATTCTTTTCTTTAAATCGCTGGTAACTCCAGAATATAAAACAGTATTTATCTTATTAGCATTATGTAAACATAATATTGCTTCCTATTAAAAGGGATTGCCACGGCTTCGCCTCGCAATGACAGAGAGAAAACTATTCCGCAATGATATTTTTTTACTTAATTCTGTCTACTGTCTTCTGTTTTCTTTTCTTAACCAGGTAACTAACCAATTAACTAATTCTTTACGAGATACGAGATACAGATTTTGCTACACGCTCTACTCTATACGCTCCACGCTAGTTCTATTCTATAATTGCAACAAAGCCGCAAATAATTTTGCGGCTGCTTTTACCTGATTAAATTAGTTGTTATTTAAAAGCTTAAAACTTTTTTCATGTAAAGTATTTTTCCCAAGATAGGGTCGTATCTATCCCACCCGAAACTGGTTCGAAGAATCGAACCCCCGTTTTCACAAGGGCAGGCCCCTATAAAAAAATATTTTCGATACTTAAACATACTTTTTGTTATTGGTGCGAAGGGCGGGACTCGAACCCGCATGGAGTTACCCACTGGATCCTAAATCCAGCGTGTCTACCAATTCCACCACCCTCGCATTTTTATTTTTATGGTGGGCCGTACAGGACTCGAACCTGTGACACCCTGATTAAAAGTCAGGTGCTCTACCACCTGAGCTAACGGCCCACAAATTAAAAATATTAAATGCCTACTCGTATCGCGTATTGCGTATCGAATATCGCGTTAAGAAAAAGGAATAAAGTTTACACTTAATAAATGATACTATATTTTTTAGGAAAATACTACTATTATATTTGGCGCGCTCGGAGGGACTCGAACCCCCAACCATCGGATCCGAAGTCCGCAGCTCTATCCAATTGGGCTACGAGCGCATATCGGTTGACTGGGGTGAGCGAGGGGATTTGAACCCCCGACCTCTGGAGCCACAATCCAGGGCTCTAACCAGTCTGAGCTACGCCCACCATATTTTATTTTAACTGGCGCGCCTGGAGGGAATCGAACCCCCAACCTACGGATTAGAAGTCCGTTGCTCTATCCTATTGAGCCACAGGCGCGAGATATTACATTGGAGCGGGAAACGGGTCTCGAACCCGCGACAACTAGCTTGGAAGGCTAGTGCTCTACCAACTGAGCTATTCCCGCAAAGTCGGGGCGAGAGGATTTGAACCTCCGACCCCCTGCTCCCAAAGCAGGTGCGCTGCCAAACTGCGCTACACCCCGAAACAAAAGCTATTATATAAGAAATATTTATATAAGTCAATGAAAAAATAGCAATTCGTATTGAGTATCGCGTATTGCGTATTGCGTTAAGAAAATGATACTCTCGTGGGCACGATGCATCGTGCCCCTACACCTGAATCGCAATGACATTTCTATTTTTTTTCTTCTTACTTCCCTTTCTTAACCAGGTAACCAACTAACTAGCTAACTAATTCTTTTATAATCTCAGCCATCTTTCTCATGGCTTTACCCCTATGGCTTATCTGATTCTTAATCTCATCTCCTAATTCTGCAAAAGTTTTATTGTATTCCGGAACCAAAAAAATAGGGTCATAGCCAAAGCCATGCGTACCCTTTGGCTTGAAGGTAATACTTCCCTTACATTCTTCCTTAACCATATATGTTTTACCATCCGGAAAAACAAGTACTGCAGAACAGATAAATTTTGCGTTCCTTTTATTTATGGGGACATTTTTTAGCAATTTAAGAACTTTATTTATTCGCTCTTCATCACTATTTCCCCATCTTGAAGAATATATTCCCGGCTCTCCTTTTAAGTAATCAATTTCCAATCCTGAATCATCCGCCAAGCATATTTTACCGGTATACTCTGAAATCTTCCCGGCTTTTTTAAAAGCATTTTCTTGATAGTTTTTACCATCTTCCTCGACCCTTGGAAGATCAGGGAAATCTTTCATAGTTAATATTTTTATTTCTGGACTGTTTAAAATATCTTTTATTTCCTTAACTTTACCTAAATTATTGGTAGCAATAAGTATCTCTAACATATTTCTCCCAATATGTTCTTTTCCTCTTCAATTATCTGTTTTATTCCTGTCTCTGCCAATTTAATCAATTCCTGTAAGTTTCCTTTAGAAAAAGGCTTGCCTTCAGCCGTTCCCTGAATTTCTATTATCTCTCCTTTTTCAGTCATGACCATGTTTAGATCGACTTGAGCACGAGAATCTTCTTCAAAATTTAAATCTAATAACATTTCTCCGTCCACTATCCCTGCACTGATTGCTCCTACATAATCTTTTATAGGAATATCAATTATTTGTCCCTCAGCCTTTAGATAGTTTAAGGCATCAAATAGGGCAATAAAAGAACCGATAATAGCTGAGGTTCTGGTCCCGCCATCCGCTTGAATAACATCACAGTCTATCCAGATAGTCCTCTCCCCCAATTCTATTAAATCTACTACTGACCTCAAAGATCTTCCTATTAATCTTTGAATTTCAGAAGACCTTCCGCTTATTTTACCTTTAACCGAATCCCTGATATTTCTAACTTGATTTGCTCGGGGAATCATGGAGTATTCGG
>DPXH01000078.1:0-1110 GCA_003527405.1 Candidatus Sediminicultor tertius
TGTTATGCGCCACAAATATATTTTCTTTTTTATTTACTTGTTGTTGCCGAATAAACAATGGGGGGTCTGGCAATATAATTATCCCATATTGGCCACATGACCAGACCATTGCGGATAGAATTTAAAGGAGTAGTTTGTCACATCACATCCAGAGGAAATGCCAGACAGGCGATTTTTCTTGATAAGAAAGACTTTGTTGATTTCCTTAGCATCTTTTGTTCTATGGTAAAAAGATATCACTTCATATTGTATATCTACTTTTTATTATTGCTCCTTGGCTCAAAAGCTACGCCCGCAGGGACGCTTCTAAGCATAAACGCAGGGGTAACGCTCTTAGGCCCTGCTGTTGCTTCGCTTTATTCGCCACCGCAAAAAAACAAGGTTAGGCTATTTATAATTAGGGGGGAAGCATTAAGGGGGAAGGAAAAACTGCGGTCGATTCACCCCCTACTCTACAAGCATAATCGTGGGTATTATCGAGACCCTCTCTCCCTTGCCCCGCCCCTGTTTGCGAACCTTTTAGTGATTTTGTTATCGTTTGTGATTTAGTCTTCTCCCCGTAAAAAACAAGATAAAAAGTAAGAGAGAGAAGAAGAGCGGGACCTTTTTATCTTCTTTTTCGGTGACTATATTCTTTTGATTCTTTGTGTTTACGCGATAAGTAAAAAAGACCTCAAACCAAAAAGAAAAACACTTTTTGATTTAAGACTTTTTCACCTATCGCAAGGAGAAGAGAAGGGAGAGAGGGGGGAACTAAGAGAGGAAAAACAAAGAAGAGGCAATACACTCACCGAGCAAATAGTAATTCACCTGGTGAGAGTATTGCCAGGGAGAGAGAAAGAGTATAGTTTTTGTAAACAGGGGAAAATCACCCCCTCTTATATATCTTTATTCTGGTGTAAGATGTGTAGCGGTTAACAAACGGTGAATTAGTCTTATCCCCGCAAAAACAAGGCGGCACTCAAATAATTTTATCTACTTGAGAATTGCCCGAAGACAGGAGGGCTAATCAATATTAATTGGTATTTAGTATATACGCTTGAGTGCCCCCTTCTTTTTCGGTGGCTAATATTTTCGGATTCCTTACGGTTAAGCGATAAGTAAAAACAT
>DPXH01000078.1:1434-3693 GCA_003527405.1 Candidatus Sediminicultor tertius
TATTAAAGAAAAGAAATATTTTCTTTATGTAGTTTTCACCTATCGCCAGGGAAGGATATCTTTTTCTTCTCTTTGCAATTTTTCTCCCGGCGTTTGTAGGTGGCACTCAAGTAGTCTTAAGAAATAATAATGTTGAGTGCCACCTATAAACGCCCTCGTTGTCGCGCATATAAACTCTTAGGGTAGTTTTAGTTTTTTTTATCTGCTCTGCCCGGAGTGTACGCATGCAGGCAGATAAAAAATGTTAAAACGTAGAAGAACAGTGAGCAGGAACAGGGGGGGGAAGGGGTGGGGGCATTCGATTATCAGAAATAGAGATTTAGCCCTACGATAGAAAGTATCTAACTTAGCCCGCCTTTATATTTTTAACCAGGCCAAAAAAGCTTTTTGCTGGTTAAAAATATAATGCTTTTTTTGCTATACATAACAAAGCTTTATCGGATAAGATATACGTGAGATTATTTCTGGTAGAATGTCCGATAGAGTCTTGTTATGTATGTGGAGGCTTTCAATTAAACTTCTTAGCAAAAAAAGCTCCTGGCGGGCGGTCGTGGTAAAGAAATGAATAAAAGTAATTCACCAGGAAGTTGATAAAAACCAGTTAAGGCTTCATTTTATAAAATATAGAGAGAAAGATAAAAAGAGGCCAAATATAATTATTTTCAAGGAATTAAATTATTCTTTGTTTATGTTTTTACCCTTTCTTAACAAAGAGAAGTTTAGTCTTTATTACATATTTTAATATTCTAAAGTGAACCCCATTTTGTGATTTGGGCTTTGCAGATGTTATTTAAATATTTAACAGCAACTGTTTTATATTCCTCATATAAAGTTTTTAAGTCAACTTTCTCGAATTCCTTTACCCCTTTTTTCTTATTCCAAATCATAAGATCAAAACCGTTATTTTGAATCGTTACTCTAGAGATGAAACAGCGCTTAGTTTCATTTTTATGTTTTTTCTCTTCGGGATGGCCAACTGTCAAGTGGCGAAGATCTCTTATTTTTTTCCATGCCGAATTGGGCTTCGGGATTAAATCTTTTCCCAAAAAAATTTGATAAATTTGACTAATTGAATTCTGTTGTAGGAAAATTGCCTGAAGCAATCCATATAATTTTAGATATTTCTCACTGTAATCATCCCCGAGCCCATAATCTTCATAATATTCTATGGCTTGGCAAGTATCTCCTAAGGTATTCATTGAAACACAAAGAGCCATCCATTCATCATCAGGACGGTTATAAAAATACCTATCAAGAAGGTTGGCATTATTGACATAGTCCCGGATCTTCTGTTCAAGGTTTGAAATTTGTCTCATTATTTCACCTTAAAAACAGTTAATATTTTAGCTGTTATTGCCTATAATTTAAAGTGATAAAAGATTTTCATTTGTGCATATTTTTAGTTTTTAATTTGCTAAATGATTCACCATTATTTATTGTATAACTCTTTTATTTTGGAAACTATCCATTGGTCATTTGCATCATCATTAAATGTATCAACTTTTACAACTTCTCCCCAATATGGCTCTTCAGGAATTTCTTTTGGTGGCAACATCTTTCCCTTGTATAGGACTAGATCTTTGTATATTTTCCACTCAAGAGAATCATCGCTCAATTGCTTAGATAACAATAGATTATCGTCCTTACCATACTTTCTCCATTCCTTAGCTCCTGTTGGAATACCAATGAAAACATGAGTTGTGAAATCTGCTTTCAAACAAAATATCATATGCTTTAAGGAGTTATCAATATAAATATGATGAATTCCCCAAAATTCAGGTCCAGAAATCATTAAGTGTTTTCTTCTTGACCATTTTAACGTTTCAGGCACATCTTTCACTCGTCTAATGATTTCAAATGGCGTAATAGGTATTTTTTTATCCATAAATTATATCCTTATAAAGCAAATATAATTCGTACGTTTAACAATATATTCAAGCCCCGCCATTAATTTTTCGAGCTATATCTTTATATATTCTTATGCTTATCATAAACTTTTTTTATCAATTCTACAAATAATAATTCTATATATAGGTAAGTCAAGGGGTCCTTTCCCCGATCAGGTCGAGGACAGGCTTGTATCGGGGAGGATCCCTTTTTAGTTTTATAAAATAATGAGTAATTTAAAGGAAATTAAAGAAAAAAGAACCTTTATGCATTAAAAAAGCCGATAATGCCCTGATATTGACTAATATATTAATATATGATAATATGTTCATATAAAGCATAGTTTTACTTGGCTCAAATCCCATAAAAAAG
>DPXH01000048.1:0-1853 GCA_003527405.1 Candidatus Sediminicultor tertius
CAGAGAACCGTCCCCTGTTTCAAATAGGATGATTAAAAAATGTCTAAGTTCTGGTTTACCTGAACCTTTGTTTGAAGAAATTTCTGGAAATCTCGTGGTTACATTTAGAGGAAAAATAACTAAGGAATATTTAAAAGGTTTGGATTTAAATAAGAGGCAAATTATAGCTATGGAATCCATTAAAAAAATTGGAAAAATTACAAATAAAGGTTACAGAGAAATGTTTCCAGAAATATCCGATGAAACAGCAAGACTTGATTTAAGTACACTGGTTAGAAAAAAATTATTGAATAAAAGAGGTGAAAAAAACGGATTATGGGGTCTCAACATTTGACATAAGCTAATCTTGAGTGAGGTAAGCATCCAACTTATGTCAAATGTTGAGATCTGACCCCTATTGAATAATTAAAATAATTTGGAGTACTTTTTTAGTGAGGCAATTCGTCCACTTGACAGTCTGTTCCTGCGAAAATTTGCATATTTCTAAAAATTTGATATTATTAAATAAGAGATGAATATTTATTAATATAAATAAGCTCTCAATTATTATGCATCTATACATTAAAATGAGACAGAAAAGTTGAATATGCCGTATAAAGTCAATGTAGTTATTGAGAAGGGTGAATATGGTTATTATGCTTATTGCCCGGAATTAGAAGGTTGTCAAACACAAGGCGATTCTTTGGAGGAAGTTTTAAGCAATATAAAAGAAGCTATCGAGCTATATTTAGAAACATTGTCAAAGGATGAAATAAAAATTTTTTTAAGTAAAGAAATATTAACTACCTCTTTAGAGGTGAGAGTTGGCTAAACTACCAAGATTAAAAGCTCAGGAAGCAGAAAAATTGTTGTTTAAGGCTGGTTTCAAAATAATTAGAAGTAAAGGAAGCCACAGGATATATAAAAAAGGGGAAAGAAGAATAATTGTACCTTTTCATTAAGGTAAAATTTTACATCCGAAGATTGTTAAGCAAGTTTTAAAAAGTATAAATGATTAATAATTAAAAAAGATAAGTTATTTTTCTCCAAAAAGATAAGCTTGTATCTTGCAACCTGCAACCTATCTCATTTGACATCCCAATTCTTTTACAGTAGAATTTTCATAAGTTCACATCCTGAACATATATTATTAGACTGGCGGACTGGCTGACTAAATTAGACTGGCCGACCGGTAGACGGCAAAATAAAATAATTAACAGATTATTATATAATAGAACAGAGAACCGTCCCCTGTTTCAGACTGTAATAGAACAGAGAACCGTCCCCTGTTCCATGATTTAAAAAATATGATTTTTGTGCAATAATCAAGATAAAAGATAAAAGGGGGTAACTATAAATGTATTATAAAGTTATAGTAGAACCAGATACGGAATCTGGTGGTTATATAGCATATTGTCCTACCTTAAGAGGATGCGTATCTGAAGGGGAAACACCAGAAGAAGCCTTAAAAAACATAAAGAAGGCTATAAAAGGATATCTCCTTGTTCTTGAAGAAGAATTAAAGCGAAAAGATGCAAAAGTTTATAAGGTTGCCATTTAAGAATGTCCAGGCTACCTACATGTAAAGGCAAAGAAGCGGTCAAGGCGTTTAGGAAAAATGGCTGGGTTTTAGCAAGATACATCGATGATCATTTTATCCTTAAGAAGCAAGGAGAAAGATACTTATTATCAATACCGGATCATAATCCAATAAAAAAAGGTACTTTACGAAGACTTATTAGGGATGCAGGATTATCTATCGACTATTTTGTAAAATTATTAGGTAAAAATAAATAACTAAAATAATCATTATTTCTCTGTTTGTGCATCTTGCATCTTGTCTTTTTACCTTGCATCTCGCAACTCGAAACCCA
>DPXH01000048.1:2261-4686 GCA_003527405.1 Candidatus Sediminicultor tertius
TATAATTAAATAAAAAATAAAAAATAATATAATGGAACAGAGAACCGTCCCCTGTATTATTCACATACTGTCTAGACCTACCCGGTTGTATTGCTACTGGTTTTACCCCGAAAGAGACCATTCAGAGGATGAAAGAGGCTATAAAATTTCATGTGAAAGGATTAAAAAGGAGAAAATTGCCATTCCCGAGCCTTCTACTAAGGCTGTATCTATTGGAATAGTAGTGATGTGGATGTCGATCTTTTAAAGTTTGTGAACATGGAAAACTATTTGAGTGAACTTATTGGTGTGAAGGTTGATTTAGTAGAGAGGTCTGGATTAAAGCCAAGAATAGGTAAGCACATATTAAAAGAGGTAATAACCATATGAACATCATTAAAATAAAGAAAATCTTAGAGAAACATAATAACTACCTTAGACAAACTTTTCATGTTAGCGAAATAGGAATATTTGGTTCTTTTGTGAAAGGAGAAGAAAAAACCGATAATGATAGTGATATAGATATCCTGATTACCTTTAAAAAAGGGCATAAAGATTTTTTTAATTATATGAGATTGAAATATTATCTGGAAAATCTTCTAGGTCGAGAAGTTGATTTAGTGATTAAAGAAGCTGTGAAACCGAGATTGAAAGAAAGGATTTTTAATGAGGTAGAATATGTCTAAAGAAAAAAAAGATTATATTCTTTATTTAGAAGATATTTTAGATGCCCTTGAAAAGATAGAAAATTATACTAAAAATCTATCTTTTGCAAAGTTTGCTGATAATGGTATGGCTGTAGATGCTGTTATCAGAAATTTTGAAGTAATTGGTGAAGCAACTAAAAATGTTCCTGAAGAAATAAAAGAAAAATATCCAGAAGTAGAATGGAAAGAAGCTACAGGTTTTAGGAATGTTTTGATTCATGATTATTTTGGCATAGATTTAGAAGCAGTATGGGATACTTTAAAGAAGAATTTGTTACCTTTTAAAAAGCACATTCTAAAAGTTTTAAAAGATAAGTAATATTAAGTATATTATATTTTTCTTTAAAAATCTGCGTTAAATAATTCTCCTTTTTAGAATTTATTGCCTAATATTTAAAATAAATTATCAATTTTTTCATCTATCTTTCTTCTTTTTCTTTCTTCACTCGATACTCGATACTGTTTTTAATTCATCCTTGAAAAAAGGACATAAAAGATATATTATAGTTTTATGAAAAGGATGAAAAGAACATATACATAAAAATTAAATTTAGACGAAAAGGTATTAAAAGCCTAAAAAATATGCTAAAAATAAAAATTACTAAAAATGGTTAAAAGAAAAAAAAGGAGAGGGTAAAACGATAATAAGTAAATCAATTTTAAAAGATATCATTATATCTAATGATGAATTTATTTCCCGGAACATCAAACAGATTGTAAAAAGAGAAAATCTTTCTTTTCCTGAAAAATTAAAAAAAGCAGGAATACTCTATGGTGTAAGAAGGAGTGGCAAAACCTATATATTATTCGATTTATTTAAAAAGCACAAAGATCGTTCACTATACTTAGATTTTGAAGATGAAAGACTGACCGATTTTGAAGTAAAGGATTTTGAGGGATTGAAAGATATTTTCTTAGAGTTAAAACCCGAACTTATAGATAAAGAACTAATATTTCTCTTTGATGAGATTCAGAATATCGGAGGTTGGGAAAAATATTGCCGAAGAATTATAGAACGGGAAAATATAAAAGTATTTGTAACTGGTTCCTCCTCCAGAATAATGCCTATGGAGATCCATACATCCTTAAGAGGAAGGGCCTGGAGCACAGAAGTAACTCCTTTTTCTTTTCGGGAATACCTCCACCTAAAAGGCATAAATATCAAGGATAAAAAAATTATTTATGGGTCGAAAAAGGCTTTGATAAAAAAATATTTTGCCGAATACCTAAAATGGGGAGGCTTCCCCGAGGTTTCACTCCTAAAATCAGATTTCGAGAAAAGAAAAGTGATCAAAGAATATCTTGAGGCGATGTTTTTTAAAGATCTGGTGGAAAGGTTCAATATCACCAACATACATCTTTTAAAAACCCTTACGGAAAAACTGTTTTCATCCTTTTCTACCAAATTTTCCTTAACCGCTTTCTATAAACAATATCACCAAAAATTTCCTTTTTCCAAAGATACTTTATTTTCCTATTACAATTACTTCTTAGAAAGTATGCTTATTTTTGAAATAAAAAAATTTTCCGAGTCTTCTTATAAAAGACTTAGAAATCCGGCAAAAATTTATCTTATTGATACTGGAATCTGTAAAAAAGTTACCTCTGCTGATTGGGGAAGAATATTAGAAAATATCGTATTTTTAGAGCTACAGAGAAAAGGGGATGAGATATTTTACTTTGCAGAAAAAAGAGAATGTGATTTTATAGTTAAAAATAATACCAATGGTCAATTATTC
>DPXH01000048.1:5068-5910 GCA_003527405.1 Candidatus Sediminicultor tertius
GCCTGCAAAAGGTTAAAAATTAAAGAGGGAACAATATTTACTTACGATGAAGAAGACAGTGTAGTAGTAGAAGGAATACATATTAAAATATTACCGGTATGGAAATATTTACTGGAATTTTCTCACTAATCGTGGTTTATTTCCTCTGTCATTCCCGCGCAGGCGGCAATCCATCTCTTCCTGTCATTGCGAAGGAGTGAAACGACCGAAGCAATCTCATCTTGTATTTTGTTTTTTCTTAATTGGCAAATAGGTAAATCGGTCAATTGGTCAATTATTTTATTAGCAAATTAAATAAAAAAACTGATAAAATAACAATATAATGAATAATATATCTATTTTCGTAAAGCGAAATAATAGAAGGCAAAGATTATGTTTCAGGATAATTTATCAAAAAGAATAGAAATAAATCCCAAGATAATGTTGGGCAAACCTGTTATCAAGGGAACGAGAATTCCAGTAGAAATAATATTACGGAAACTTTCCCAAAATATTTCTATTGATAAAATTCTCCAGGACTATCCACACCTTACCCGTGAAGATATTCAGGCTGCCTTAGAATATGCTGCAGAATCAGTTCATGGAGAAGAAATTCATTTACTAAGAGCGGTAAAGTAAACTATGAAATTTCTCATTGATGAAAGTGTAGAAAAACCAGTTGTAGATTGGCTAAGAGATCAAAAATACGATGTAATTTATGTTGCAGAAAGCTCTCCAGCAATAACCGATGAAGAAGTTATCAAGTTTGCTAATTGCGAAAGTAGAATTCTTTCTGTTCCTCCCCCTTGAGGGGAGAGGGTAGGGTAGAGAAAACACAGGGAGGAAGTATTAAAAATGAACGA
>DPXH01000027.1 GCA_003527405.1 Candidatus Sediminicultor tertius
AAAACCCTACCGCCACTGAAATAGGTAGCGATAGGGTTTTTAGGTTTAAGCGAAATTTTCACTATTTACGGTAGAGCAGGAACTAAGATAGTTTGACCGGGGAGAATTAATCTGGGATTTTCTAAGTCATTAATCTCATCTAATTCTTCCCAGGTAAGACCGTATTTCTCTGCAATTGCCCATAAGTTATCTCCTGTTTGGACCACATAAGTAGAAACTTTTAGTTTTCCTTCATCTATAAGTTCATAAACATTCAATGCTTTTACGTTCAGGGTCCTGCCGTCTTCGGAAGTCGGGATAGATAATTCTCCTTTTCTTACCATATCGAAAATTACTTCTTTAAAAGGAGATTCAAGGTCAACTCCGGTTATCTTCCAATTATTATCAACCGTAGGAGCCAATACTCCACCTTTTTCTTCTTGAACATACTTAATAATCATTGCCCTAATTCTACCGGCATCCTGCAAAATCTCATAGGAATCATAATATCTATCCTCCATGGTTACCAATCCTAATCCCAGCAATGTTCCAAAACGATAATTATTTAGTGATAGACGATAAACATTGTTATCAACAAGTGGCAGTCCATTTATAAGTACGTTTTCTACCCGCTCTCCTGCCGGTTTAGAGAGATTAATCTCGTAAGTCATCCCGGAGAACATATCATAGTTATAACCGCGAATCTTGGGATTAAAGCTGATAGTAACGTCTCCTTCTTTCCAGGTATTATAATAACTTGCTGACCATTCCATATACTTCTTCAGATTTGCTCCGGTAATCTTTGTCCCTACCAGAGTATTGGGATATTTGTAAATAAAGGCAACATCTTTCTTTTTGAAGGGCCCTTTTAGTAAGTTTGAGCCGAAATTAAAGAGTGCTGCCGAAGAAACATCTGCTTCGGTATAAAACATCTGTACTTCGTTAATTAAATCAATTACAGAGGTGTCTTCTAACTGTGAGGTTGGCATAGTGGTTATCTTAGCTTCTCCGGTGATATAATCGGGAGAGGCGATAAAATCAGCGGTAATCTCTCCTACTATCAAATTAGCATCAGCAACTGATTCATCATGTACAAATTTAAATTTTGCTAAAACTTCCGGGTCAGGATCTACCGGTTTGGTCTCAATGTTTTCAGTAGCCACATCTACCACTTCCCATTTATCTCCGGATTTTTCCAATTTAATAACCGCTTTAGCCAAAGCCCATCCCCATTTCCCCGGTTCAATCAAATGAACACCATTTATCACTTCATTATATTTTGAATGGGCATGCCCGCAGAAAATAACTGAATACTCCGGGCAGGCTTCAGCGATTGTTTTTGAGCCTTCATAACCATGTTCACCTTCCGGGCCTAAATGGAATGCGCCAATTAAGACATCATATTTGCCTTCAAGTTCCGCAATAACTTTTTTAGATTGCTCTACTGTGCCAGGAAAAGTTAAACCTTCAAAATGTTCCGGGGCACTCGCTTCCCACTGAGTAACGTGAGGTGGAGTCATACCCACGATAGCAACCCGCACGCCATTAACCTCAAAAATATCATAAGGTTTAACAAAATAAGTTCCGTCGGTCTTTAAGATATTGGCGGATAAAACTGAATTTTTAAAAGTTGCTACATTTTTTTCTAAAAAAGCTTTCTCATAATTGAACTCATGGTTTCCGATAACCCATACATCATAATTTAGGAAATTTAATCCCCCAATCATAGGATGAATAGGTAAATCATTAAATAAGTCCGCACTGTTATCCTGAACGGTATCTCCACAGTCAATTAAAAGCGCATCAGGATCAATCGCCCTTTCCTGTTTTACCAGAGTTGCAATTTTGGCCAGTCCGGTATCGCTATCTACTTCATCGGTAGCATAATCGTGAGGGTAAATTCGCCCATGTAGGTCTGAAGTCTGCAAGATGGTAATGGTTGTAGTATCTGCGGCAAAAACAACATACGAAAAAAGTAAGCTAAAAACTAAGGTCAAGGTGAGTAAAATCGGTAGTACTTTGAACTGTCTTTTCATTTCTAAAATCCTCCTTTTATATTTTTTACTTTTGTGGCCAAGGATTATTCCCGGTCACATTTCTATATTATTTTCTATATTCGATAGAGCATCTTAAAAATCCTTTTTTTTATTTAAAATATTTTTATTTTTTTTAAGAAAAAGAACAGAGAACCGTCCCCTGTTCTTTTTTTGCTTTATTCGTATCGGAGGGCGTCGACGGGATCCATTTTGGCAGCTTTCATAGCGGGGTAAAGGCCGAAGAAAAGACCGATAATTACAGCAAAACCAAAAGCCAGTAGAACAGAGATAGGAGAAACTACAAGAGGCCACTTTCCGGCTTGGGCAATAGCATAAGCACCTAACCAACCGAAAAAAATACCAATCAGCCCTCCCATTCCACTCAAACTCAAAGCTTCGATAAGAAACTGGCTCATAATATTTTTATTTTTTGCTCCCAAGGCTTTGCGAATTCCTATCTCTCTGGTCCTCTCAGTTACCGATACCAACATAATATTCATAATCCCTATCCCTCCTACCAGCAAGGAAATAGCAGCAATTCCTCCTAACATTAAGCTTAGAGAGGCGGTAACTGAACTGATAGTATCTAAAATTTGGTCTTGACTGAACAGGTTGAATTTTTCTTGCTCCTCATCTTCCAGATATTTGATTAGAAAATATTCTATTTCTCCCACTGCAGCCGCAGCTTCCTTGCCGGATTTCGCCTGAGCCATATAATAGGAAACAAATCGGGAATTAGAAAGTTTTTTCATAAAGGTGGTAATAGGTATATAGGCCTGGTTATTTAGATCGCCGGTTAATCCCTTTCCTTTTTCTTCCATTACCCCGATTACCGTAAAAAGATAATCTCTTCTCTGATAGAACAATTTAATCTTTTCTCCTAAGGGGTTATTATTACCAAAGAGTTCTTCAGCCAATTCCGAACCTAATACTATAATATTTCGGCTGGTATCGAGATCACTTTCATTTATAAATTGCCCCAGAGCCAGATTATAATTATTTACCTCCTGATAATCGGCATTTGTTCCGATAATGGTAGTTTGAATATTAAAATTCCCTTTTATTAATAAACTCGAACCCTGAGAAATGGGTACTACTCTCTTTACCGAGGGGCTTACTTTCTCAATATAATCAGCTAATTCCAGAGTAAAAACATCCACCGAACTTGCACTAATACTACCCCCCCATCCCTTGCTGGTACCGGGTAAAATATTTATGACATTAGAGCCCAAATCAGATATTTGTGCAGTAATCTGCTCTCGAGCTCCGGAACCGATAGAAACAATAGCAATTACCGCTCCAACTCCGATGATTATTCCCAGCATAGAAAGAAAGGTACGCAGTTTATTTGCTCTTAAACTATTTATTGCCAATTTTATAATTTCAAAAATCATGTCTTTAACTCTTCCTTTTCAATTAAACCATCGCGTAAATGAATAATCCTTTGGGCATGTCTGGCAATTTCTGCTTCATGAGTTACCATAATAATAGTATTTCCTTGTTGATGTAATTTATAAAAGATTTTTATAATCTCTTCTCCGGTTTTAGTATCCAAATTCCCGGTCGGTTCATCAGCTAAAATAATCAAGGGGTTGTTAACTAATGCCCGGGCAATAGCAGCTCTTTGCTTTTCTCCACCCGATATCTCATTAGGTTTATGTTTTACCCTGTCACCCAAGCCAACGTTCTTTAATGCTTGTTGAGCCAATTCCCTTCTCTGTTTTGCTTTTAACCCTGCATAGATAAGAGGGATTTCCACATTGTGCAAAATGCTAGTTCGAGACAGGAGGTTAAATTGTTGAAAAACAAAACCAATTCTTTTATTGCGAATCTCGGCCAGTCTATCATCATTCAGTTTACTTACGTCTTTTCCTCCGATTATAAAATTACCCTCTGTAGGTTGATCGAGACAACCGATAATATGCATCAAAGTAGATTTACCGGAACCGGAAGGACCCATAATAGCAACGAATTCTCCTTTATCAATATAAAAAGAAACTCCCCTTAAAGCCTCTACCTTCACTTTTCCCATTTGATATATTTTTTTTACTTTTTTTACTTCTAACATTTAGATATTACCTTAATTATGTTATTTCCCCAATCTTTATTTTTTTGGCCTCATAAATCCCCCCATCCCAGGGACACCTTGCGTAGTATTATTTTTAGAACCAGCCTTAGCAAATTCGTAAACATTTATTACTATCTCTTCACCCTCTGCCAATCCCTCTTCGAT
>DPXH01000191.1:0-2483 GCA_003527405.1 Candidatus Sediminicultor tertius
CAATTATACTCTTTATCGTTTTATTTTTCAAAATAGATTTTTTTAATAAAAAGATATGTGTTCTTCTACTCCACAGTAACGCTTTTAGCTAAATTTCTCGGTTTATCTACATCGCATCCCAATCTGTCAGCAATGTGATAGGCAAATAATTGTAAAGGTATAACCGATAGGATAGGATATAGTATATCCGAAGTTTCAGGTATATAAAATACTCTATCTGCTATATTGACAATTTCTTTATCACCTTCTGTAGCAATGGCTAATACCAGGGTGTCTCGAGCTTTAACTTCCTTTATATTATTGATCACTTTAGTATAAACCTTATCCCGGGGCACGATCACTACTACCGGGAAAGTCTTATCCAGAAGAGCAATGGGGCCGTGTTTCATCTCTCCTGCCGGATAACCTTCAGCGTGGATATAAGAAATCTCCTTTAGTTTTAAAGCCCCCTCCAAAGCAATGGGATAATTAATCCCTCGCCCCAGATAAAGAAAATTATGATATTTATAAAATTCTTCACTTAATTTAACAACCTCCGGATCTTTTAGTAAAAGAATCTCGACCATTTGCGGAATCTTTATTAACTGGGAAATTATTTTATTAATCTCTGATGAACCAAGAGTCTCTCTAACTTGAGCAAAATAGAGAGATAGCATGTAAAGGCACATTAACTGGCCAACAAAAGCTTTTGTGGTGGCCACCCCTATTTCCGGACCCGCCTTAATATACATTACACTATCTGCTTCCCGACTGATAGTACTTCCCCTTACGTTGGTAAGAGCCAATATGCAAGAACCGGCTTCTCGGCAAGCTCTTAAAGCAGCTATGGTATCAGCAGTTTCTCCTGATTGGGATATCAGAATGGTTAAATCTTTTTCGCCCAGCAATATTTTCCTGTATCTGAATTCGGAACTATAATCCACTTCTACCGGGATACCGATTAACTCCTCAAAAATATATTTACCTGCTAAAGCCGTATAATAAGAAGACCCGCAAGCCAAAATAGATATCCTTTCTATTTCTTTAATCTTATCTGAAGGAAGAGATAGGTCATCAAGTTCCAATGTTTTTGTAGACAAATTAATTCTACCTTCTAAATTATTACGAATAACCATGGTTTCTTGGAAAATTTCTTTTAACATAAAATGTTTATATCCACTCTTTTCTGTCATCTCCTCATCCCAATCAATATTTACTACTTCTTTCTGTAAAATATTACCTTCGGAATCGATTATTTCTACTCCATCTTTAGTTATAGTAGCAATCTCTCTTTCTTCCAAGAAGATTACTCTATTGGTATAACTAAGCAAAGCGGGAATATCAGAAGCTAAAAACATTTCCCCTTCTCCTATTCCGATAATCAAAGGGCTCCCGCAACGTGAAGCTACAACTTTTGCCGGATCACGAGTAGAAATAACTCCGATAGCGTAAGAACCTTCTATTTCCTTTATAGATTCCTTTACTGCTAAAGTTAAGTCATTCTGATAATTACTTTCTATTAAATGAGGGAGAACTTCGGTATCTGTTTCGGATACAAAATCGTGCCCTTCCGAAATTAATCTTTCTCTTAGAGGCATATAGTTCTCTATAATACCGTTATGCACTACCACTACTTCAGAATTACATCCATTATGAGGGTGTGCGTTTAAGTTATTGGGTTTCCCATGGGTAGCCCACCTGGTATGTCCTAATCCTATATTACCTTTTGGGGTACCTTTTTCTAATATGTTATCTAATTTGACTATCTTTCCTTTACATTTTTTTATTTGTATTTTACCATCTTTTAATACGGCAATACCTGCAGAATCGTATCCCCTGTACTCTAATTTTTTTAATCCGGACATCAAAACAGGTACCGCTTCTTTTGAACCAATATATCCAATTATTCCACACATTTTTTTATCCTTTCTTTAATCAGAAATTTATTTTTAAAAAATAAATACCCTATTACCAATCCATTAAGAAAGATAATAGGGTTCTCCATTGTTTCTACTTCTGCAATAAATACTTTAATATCTAAAAGCTTTTTTACGCAATTGTATTATATGCATAGCTAAAACTCGTGGTTCAAAACTAAAAACTATAATTCAAAACTCAAAACTTTTTCTCTCGTATTGCGAATTGCTTGCTAAAGGTGGGTTTTCCTTTTTTTCATTCTGTCTTCTGACTATTATCTTCACGAGATACGAGATACGAATATAGTTTTACAATTTGCACTTTTAGCTTTGCGTTATCCTTTAAAATAACTATTTGTGATAGAATAGAAAAACTTTTTTAGAATATGCAAGAATGGATTCATTTGGTCATAAAAACCTTTTTGTGCTTGCAATTACTCGCAAGTTTTGTAGGTTTTCTAAAGATCTGACCAACCCAGGAGCATCCGCCGAATTTTCGATAAACTCCTTCCTCGTCAACTTACTTTATCGGAACACTCAATCCTTCAAATTTAGTAAGCTCTGGCGCTTGTATTCAATTTTTTAAAT
>DPXH01000191.1:2861-5521 GCA_003527405.1 Candidatus Sediminicultor tertius
TTAGTTAAAACACAAGTTGCAAGATACAAGATGCAAGTTTCAACTGTTTATAATTTACCAATTTACCTATTGACCAATTTACCAATTAATATGTCGTTAGTATATAGTATAGCGTATAGCTTTGGATTAGCAAGATGCTTGCCCTAATCAAATTATAACATAAAGCTAAAAGCGAAAAACCATAATTCATAACTCAAAACTTTTTCTCTCAATTTTAAATTTTGAGTTATGGCTTTACGTTTTTAGCTTTTCGCTTTTCGTTTTATTGCTAAATACTATTCACTAACGACTATTCACTATTTAAATATCTTCCTTTTCAATCACCTCTCTTAAATCTTGGGAAATTTTCTCTAATTTATTTTTATCTTCTCCCTCTAATAATATCCTAATTAATGGTTCAGTACCAGAAGGTCTAACAAAAATTCTGCCCTTTCCGTCAAGCTCCTTTTCTATTTTTTTAATCATTTTTTTTATGCAAACATTTTCAAAGAATCGTTCTTTTTCTTTAACCTCACAATTCAAAATAATTTGAGGGTATTTTTCCATTACTGAAGCCAGATCAGATAGAGGTTTTTCTTCTTCCTGAAGAACCTTCATAAGTTGCAGGGAAGTTAATAATCCATCCCCGGTAGTACTATATTGCGAAAAAATAATATGACCTGACTGTTCTCCTCCCAACACTGTCTTAACTTTCTTCATCATTTCCAATACATAACGGTCACCGATATCAGTCCTAACAACTTTTCCTCCCACTTTTTCTATAGCCCTATCAAAGCCAATATTACTCATTAAGGTAGTTACTACTGTTTTATCGGGCAATTGGGTTTTCTTATTAAGGTTTAAAGCACAAATTGCCATTATTTGATCTCCATCCACAATGTTTCCCTTTTCATCTACGGCGATAACCCTATCTGCATCGCCATCATAAGAAAAACCCAAATCTGCTTTTTGTCTTAAAACTTCTTTTTTCAACGAAGCAGGATGTACCGAACCACAATTAAAATTTATATTAATGCCATTTGGTTTATCGTTTATGGTAATTATCTCGGCTCCTAATTCTGCAAAAACACGGGGGACAATCATAAAAGAAGCACCATTAGCACAATCTAAAACGATTTTATATCCCTTAAGTATAAATTTTGGGGGAAGGGTATTTTTTATGTAATCAATATATCTTTCTATTGCTCCGGCCAATTCTTTTACCCTGCCAATATTTTCCTTGGTAGGCCATTCATCCTTTGAATGATTTTCAAAATATATTCTCTCTATCTCTTCTTCTTCTGAATCAGAAAACTTAAAACCATCCCCTCTAATATATTTAATGCCATTGTGATCGAAGGGATTATGTGAAGCGGAAATAACTATACCACAATTAGCGTGGTAAGCTCTGGTTAGGTAAGCTACTACAGGGGTGGGGACTATTCCCACTCTTAGAACGTCTACTCCTACTGAACATATTCCTGCTATTAAAGCAGCTTCTAACATATCCCCCGAAATTCGTGTATCCTTACCGATTAATATCTTTGGGTCAGCTTTATCTTTAAATAAATATGCTCCGGTTCTTCCTATATGAAAAGCCACCTCAGCAGTTATAGGCTCTCTATTTGCAATTCCTCTTATCCCATCAGTTCCAAATAATTTTTTCATAAATTACCTCGATATTAATTGACCAATTAACCAATTGCCCGATTTACCAATTATTTATTCATCGATTTTAAACATAAGTTTTCAATAATTATTATACAGCTAAAAACTTAAAACGAAAAGCGAAAAACCATAATTCAAAATTCAAAACCTTTTTCATAGATTTTAAATTTCAAGTTCTGTTTTTACTTCTTTATCTTTTCGTTTTTACAATATGATAGGCAGCGAGATAAGAAAGATGAAAATCAATATATTTAAATTTTAAATTTTGAGCTATGGCTTTGCATTTTGTGCTTTTCGTTTTTCGCTATATACTATACGCTAAAGGCTAACCGCTATACGCTACTATTCACTATTCACTAACAACTAACAACTAACGACTACTTATTAATTAACACCGTGACTTCTTCCGGTTCAATCTTAATTAAAGAAATTCCTTCGGGAAGATCTACTTGAACTTTTACTTTCTGCTCTACTTTAAAATTATCTGTAAATTTCACAAAGGCTTTTATGTCTTTTGCCTCTAATTTATCAATTAGAATATTTTTTCCTTCAACAGTAATGTCAATTATCTCTGGTTTTATTTCGCAAGATACAAAGGGAGATAAATTCTGAGGTAAAACTGAAATATTTTTTAGGATTTTCTGGATTATGACTTCCTTAACTTGTATGGTTACTTCTATTAGCTCAACCTCACCATCCACTATATTTAATCCTTCTTCCAGGGCAGGTGGGACTTTGACCGATAAAGTCTTTGTAATCCCGCTTACATCAATGGGAATAGTCTCTAAAAATTCAATATTACTTATTTTAGAATAATTACCAAAAATCTTTATTTCATCGGGACTAGATAATATTTCAGAAATATAATAACCCGGTGCAGGTTTCCCGATTATTTTTGGTTTTACTGTTAATTGCTTTTCGGGGTATCCACGAGTCAAAGAAATTGATACTTCCACCATATCCGGTTCAATCTTTACTTCTTTAACTTCATTTCCGTTTACATCAACTGCTTT
>DPXH01000165.1 GCA_003527405.1 Candidatus Sediminicultor tertius
AAAAATTTAGAAAAATTTGAAATTTGTGTAGGGTTATGTTAACATAAAAATGCCAACGATGGCATTATGATAAGTAAGAAAAATTGCTACTATAGATGCAATAAATGTTTTTTAATAATGATAATTATTAAATATAAACGCATGCAGTTCACTTTACAGGCCAAGAGAGCTACTAAAATATTTGAATCTCAGGAAGGGGGAATAATATAGAGTAAAATAATTGTTTTTTAGTTAAAGAATATAAAAATATTTAAAGGAGAAAAAAGATGAAAAAGAGTATTGTATTGTTAGTTTTGATTATGGTGTTTAGTGTAAGTATTTTTGCTTTTGCAGAAAAAACTGTCGTGGAATTCTGGACTACAGATAATGAAAAAGCCAGGATTGATGTACAAGAAGCAATTGCCGCAGATTTTATGAAGCTTCATCCCGATATTGAAGTAAAAGTAATTCCTGTTAATGAACCTGATCTTCCTACAAAGATTGCTACCGCCAAAGCAGCTGGTAGATTACCGGATGTCTGCCGTTTCGGATTAGAATATGTAGCTGGTTTTGCTTTAGATGGATTATTAGATACCAAAGCTGCTACTACAGCCATTGCCGATATGGGTTATGCTAGTTTTTACAAAGGCGCTTTAGATCTTGTCCGTTCTCCAGTAGAAGGCATATGGGCAGCTGTACCTATTGATGGCTGGGTTCAGGGAATATGGTATAGAAAAGACTTATTTGCAGAAAAAGGATTAGCCGCTCCTACTAGTTGGGATACAATTTTAGAGGCAGCCAAAGCTTTTTATGACCCTACGGCTCCCATGTATGGAATAGTAATTGGAACTGACCCGGGACAGGTATTCACTCAACAGGTATTCGAGCCCTTTGCTTTATCCAATGGTGCAACTGGTTTTGATAAAGATGGTAATATTGTTATGAATACCCCGGAGATGGTGGAAACTTTAGATTATTACACTAAATTAGCCGCCTACGGTCCTCCGGGAGCTACAAATTGGAGTCACTGCAGACAGTATTATATTGTAGGTCAAGTAGCTATGATGTTCTATTCTCCCTATATAATGGATGATATTGCCGGATTGGTAGAGGCGTATCAAGTTACAGTTCCTGATTTAGCTAAAAATACCGGCTTTTGTCCGATTATAGAAGGACCCAGTGGGATTAAGGCATCTTACGGACAGTTAGTAACTTTAGGAATCTTTAAAGATACAGACACAGAAGCAGCAATTGAATTCGTGAAATATGTCTTAGGACCAAAATATGTAGATATTCTCTTTATGAGTCCAGGAGGAAAGGTTCCTGTCCGTAAAGCTGTAGTAGATGAATGGTTAAAACATAAGGTGTTTAGCCTTTATGCTCCGGAAGTAGTTTCAGATGTAGCCGGTGGTATGAATATGATTCAAAGATGGGGCTTCATGGATGGAAATATTGTTCCTTTGGTTTCAGATGTCTATGGCAGAAAATTAGTGCCTGTGGTAATAGAAAAAATTCTAACCGGAGATATGACTCCAGAACAAGCAGCTGCCTGGTTACAAGAACAGACCGAGGCATTAAAATAATAGAATATCTAATAATTAAAAATTAAAGCAAGATTTTTTAATCTTCCAGGGACTATGCAGTTAAAATAAAATTGGCTGCATAGTCCTGCTTTAGAGTGGAGGTAAAGATGAGAAAAATAAATACCCTTACTCTACAACAAAGAGAAGCCCGTTTAGCTTACTGGTTTGTTGTGCCTACCTTTGTTATTGTTTTCGGCTTAGTAATATATCCTGCACTTTACAATATTTGGATTAGTTTTCATGAGGTTACCTTGGGAAACCTTGGTGAAGGAGGAGCTCCTTTTGTAGGAATAAAAAATTACCTAAGGGTGGCAAACGATTTTTTATTTAAAGATGCTTTAAAAGCAACAATCATATATTCTTTTTCGGGAAGCATTTTATCAATTGCTTTAGGTTTGGCTGCCTCTCTATTATTGAATAGAAAATTTAAAGGAAGAGGATTGGTAAGAGGAATATTTTTATTTTCTTATGTTGCTCCTGTTGTTTCAGTAGCTTTTATTTGGAAATGGCTGCTTAACCCGGTAAATGGGGTGTTTAGCTGGGCTTTAATGAGCAGCGGCATATGGTCCGAACCCATTGCTATGCTTTCTCAAAGGGGATGGGCAATGTTTATAGTAATTTTATTTCAGGGCTGGAGATATTTCCCTTTTGCTATGCTAATGATATTAGCCCGGCTCCAGGCTATTCCCAATGAATTGTATGAAGCAGCAGATATTGATGGGGCAAATATAATGAAAAAGTTTTTTTATATTACCATACCTGAATTAAAATACGTATTAGGTACTTTATTTTTATTAAGATTAATGTGGACTTTTAATAAATTTGATGATATTTACTTACTAACCAGTGGAGCAGCAGGGACCAAAGTATTGCCTGTTCTTACCTATGAATTTAGTTTTGGAATGAATAATTTCGGTTTAGGTTCGGCTACTTCTATGTTCTTGTTTATTATTCTCGGTGTTTTTATGATATTTTATGTAAAATATGCCCTGGAGTGGTAACTACTATTTACAGGTTAAAATTTTTCAAAGGAATAAGAGTAAGATAAAATGGAGAAAAGAAAAATATCTTTAGGGAAAATTGTGGTTGCTGGTAGTATTATTTTATTTTTAATTGTTATTCTTTTCCCCTTTTATTGGATGATAATTTCATCTATGAAGGGATTTTCTGAATTATTCGCCTATCC
>DPXH01000168.1:0-971 GCA_003527405.1 Candidatus Sediminicultor tertius
TAAAGATATCGGATTTTATATGTTCAGTCTGCCCTTTTGGGAATTTGTCAGAAACTGGCTATCCTTTGCCCTTACCCTTATTACCGTTGTAGTGGCAGCTATTTATATTATTAAAAAAGCGGTAAAATATGAATATAAAAAACTTATTATTGAAACCCCGGTCAAGGTGCACCTGTCTTTGCTAATCGGAATAATATTAATTTTAAAGTCCTGGCAGTATTGGCTAAATGCTTTTAAAATTCTCTACTCTACTCGAGGGGTTATTTTTGGAGCAGGTTATACAGAAATTCACGCCAGTCTATTTGCCTTGAGAGTTTTAATGGTTTTAGCTTTGGTTTGCGCAGCACTGTTTTTTGTAACTGCCAGGAAAGAAAATTGGAAGTTGCCGGCTTTGGGATTGGCGGTGTTGATTGGTGTCTCTATCTTGTTAGCGGGAGTTTATCCTGAGATTATGCAGCGGGCAATAGTCTTACCTAATGAGAGTACCAAGGAGAGACCCTATATATTAAATAATATTGAGGCTACCCGGACAGCATATGGCTTAGATAAGATTAGCGAGGAGGAATTTCCGGTAAAGGAGGAGATAAGTTTCGAGGATATTGAAAAAAATGATGACACGATTAGAAATATCCGACTCTGGGATTGGAGACCTATAAAACAGACTCTAAAACAGATTCAGGCCATCAGGTTATATTATGATTTTAATAGTGTAGATGTGGACCGTTATTATTTTAACGGAAACTATCAGCAGGTGATGGTCTCTCCCCGGGAATTAGATAAAGATAAGATACCAGAACAGGCCAGGACCTGGGTAAATGAGGTATTAACTTACACTCATGGCTATGGGGTAGTGGTAAATCCGGTTAATAAGATTAGCGGAGAAGGCCTTCCCGAACTGTTGATTAAAGATATTCCTCCGGTTTCCAGCGTAAATCTTACTATTACCAGGCCGGAAATTTACTATGGAGAGA
>DPXH01000168.1:1407-2528 GCA_003527405.1 Candidatus Sediminicultor tertius
TTCTTTTTTCTATAAAATATTCTAATATGCAGATTTTACTCACCACTAATCTTACTCCTGATAGCCGAATCATGATCAATCGTAATATTCAGGAGAGAGTCAATAAGGTAGCTCCTTTTCTGGGTTATGACAAAGATCCTTATATAGTAATTTCTAAAGAAGGGAAATTATTCTGGATGCAGGATGCCTATACTATATCCAGTAATTATCCTTACTCTACTCCTGTTAAAGGGGGTTACTTTAATTATATTAGAAACTCGGTCAAGGTGGTAATCGATGCTTACAACGGGACAATGGATTTTTATATTATTGATCAGAAGGACCCTGTAGTTAATGTATATCAAAATATATTCCCACAACTGTTTAAGAACTTTGACCAGATGCCTGATGATTTAAAGGAACATATCCGTTATCCCAAAGACCTCTTTCAAATACAGGCCGAGCTTTATTCTACTTATCATATGATGGATCCCGATGTATTTTATAACAAGGAAGATTATTGGAATACTCCTAATGAAATTTATGCAGAAAATGAAATCAGGATGGAGCCGTATTATATTGTAACCAGACTTCCGGGTCACGAAAGGGAAGAATTTATTTTAATGACTCCCTTTACTCCTTCTACCAAGAATAATATGATTGCCTGGTTAGCTGCCAAGAATGACCAGCCGGATTACGGTAACTTGATTGTTTATAAATTTCCTAAAGAAAAATTAATCTTTGGCCCGATGCAGATAGAGGCGAGGATTGACCAGGATTCGGAAATATCCCAGCAGTTGACACTTTGGGGACAGAAGGGCTCTACGGTTATCCGAGGAAATTTGTTGGTAATTCCTGTAGAAAAATCTATAATCTATGTTGAGCCTTTGTATTTGCGGGCTGAGACAGGTGAGATTCCCGAACTGAAGAGAGTAATCGTTTCTAATGGTTCTGATGTGGTGATAGGAAATAATCTGGAAGATGCTTTAGAGAAGCTTTTTATGCGAACTTTTAAGGAAAGGGAAATCGTAATAACCGGTGAAGAAAAAACTCTTAAAGATTTAATTAAGGAAGCAGCAGAATATTACGAAAGTGCTCAAGAGTTTGCCCGTGAAGGCAACTGGAGCAAATACGGAGAAGAA
>DPXH01000133.1:0-6800 GCA_003527405.1 Candidatus Sediminicultor tertius
TGTGCAATTGCTGCCTTGAGTATGTTAATAAAATCATCACTTCTCTTTGCAGGTGTTGGTATAGACTCTCTAATTTTAATAATCCTGTATTTTTTAGGGATTATAGTAATATTCAAATATAGTAAAAAAAGTAAACCCGATGATGTCCTGGGAGTTCCTGAAGAAAATTATGCTGCTTATTCTTTACCCTTAACCAATGTCAAATTTTCAATCGCAGCCATAATAATAATTTTTACTGCTATAAAATTAGCTAAAGTTTGCAATAGTTTAGCCGAAATTACGGGCTGGGGAACAACTTTTATGGGCACTATAATGTTAGCTATTGTTACCTCTCTACCAGAATTAGTTACCGCCCTTGCGGCAATTAGGATAAAGGCTTATGATCTGGCACTTGGCATTGTCCTGGGAGCAAATATCCTTAATATGACCATACCTTTCTTTTCAGATATATTTTATGCTGGTCCGCCAATTTTAAGTGTAGTCTCTCCCCAACATATTATTAGTGCTTTAATAGCTATAATTCTCACCAGCATTGCTATTGCCAGTGTGGTATATAGACCCAAAAAATCGGTATTAAGTTTGGGTGTAGCTGGTTGGTTAATTTTTCTGGGATATTTTTTGGGAATTTTTATGATCTTTAAAATAGGAATAATAAATTAGTCATTAATTTTAAATACAAAAATGCAAGATACACAATTAGAGTTTTAAAACACCATTATTTTATTTAGAACAAACTTACCCTGTTAAGCGAGTATCTACCTGGTACTAAAGTTGAGTGCCAGGGGTTCACGAAAAAAGGAAATACATATTTCTTAATCTTTGCCATTTATAATTGGTTGTTCATTTTTTTCTTTGCCTGTTCAATTATTCCTTTAAGGAGAATCTCAGCCGAAGAAAGATTGGTAGCCAGAGGAATATTATGAACATCACAAACCTTCATAAGAGCAGCAATATCTGGGTCATGAGGCTGTTTTTCCAAAGGGTCTCTGAGAAAAATTACCAAATCAATCTCTTCACTTGCCACCAAACCACCAATCTGTAAGTCGCCACCTTCAGGACCAGACATCATTTCTTTCGCTTCTAAATCTGTCTTCTCGTTAATCAGGTGACCAGTTCCTTTGGTAGCTATAAGGTCACATTTTTTTAAAAACTCCTCATTCTTACTGGAAAAAGCCAATATATCTGTCTTCTTGGCATCGTGAGCAATAAGAGCTACTCTAAATTTCTTTCCCTCTTTCTCTGTTGTTTCTTCCCTCTCTCTAATCGGAACTACTATTGTTTTATATAATCTGTTTATCATAATAAATCTATTTCCTCCTTTTGCTTTAATTTTAAATTTAATTTATAATTTAAATATCCACTTATAATTATAAGAAAAGCACCGGAAATACTAAGTAAATCAGGAATTTCTTGAAAAAATAATATTTCCAAAAAAATACTAAAAATAATTTGTGAATACAAATATAGTGATACCAACTTTGTAGGCGCCATCTGATAGGCTTTAGTAAGAGCAATCTGACCTCCTAATCCTACTAATCCTAATAAATTTAAAATAAATAAGTTTAATATATCGGGAATATAAAAATTTCCTTGCCAAAGTAATATCCCCAAAGCTACTAAACCTATTATATACCCGAAATAGTTCACTATCACTAAAGGATGATCAGTTGAACCTAAACGACGTACAGCTACATGTGATCCCGCAGTTAATACAGCTCCTAATAGGCCGATAATTGCTGGATACATATTTAAACGAAACCCTGGTTTAATTACTAATAAAGTACCTAAAAATGCAAAAACAAAAATAGTAACTAATTTAAAAGATATTTTTTCTCTTAATAATATACTCGCTAAAAGAATAATAAAAAATGGACTTAATTGTTTAATGGTAACAGCATCAGTTAAATTCATAGCTGTAATACTATAAAAATAAGCCACCATAATAAAACCAGAAAGTAAGGATCGTAATATTAAAAGAAGTTTATTGTTTCCCCAAAAAGATATTTTTTTATTTTTCAACATTAAAGGGACTATTAGCATGATAGAAAGATTTCGAAAAAAGATTATCTCCGTTAATGGCAAATGACCTAAATATTTTACCATAGCTGCCATTACCGCAAAACAAATTGAAGCGAGAATCATCATTAAAATTCCTACACTGGGTTTATCTTCACCATTCTTTTCTAAACTTAACAATCTTATTTTAATAATTATGAGCTACCTCTACATTTTTTATTTTATATTTTACACAATATAAAAATATAATAAACGATTATCTTTATTTACTAAATATTTATTTGCAATCTTACAAGGTATCATAATTCCACCAGTCATGAGTCATAAAAATCGTAGGTAAATCTAGACGAGCAACAGCCATCAACATTCCCGGAACAATTTTATCGCAAGAACATAACATAACCATTCCGTTAAATTGATGAGCTTGTACCATTAATTCTATAGAGGCTCCAACAACATTTCGGTTCTGTGCTATATTTTCTGTAAAAGTTATCTAAAAAGCTTGAAGGGGCCATCAAAAACCTCCATAATAAAAAACAAATACTAATACCATTAAGGAGGTAATTAAAGATGACCCAGTTAAATAGTACGTCATTAAGAGAAATTTTTCAAGAGGCCTTAAAAGAAGATAAGGATTTTATTAAAGAACTCCTAAGGAGGCTATTACAAGAATTTATGGAAGAAGAAAGGGACCAACAGGTGGGAGTAAGTTCTTACGTAAGGGATAAATCCATAAGAAAAGCTACCCGTAATGGTTACAAGAGCCGCAGTCTAAATACTCGGGTAGCTAATCTGAAATTAAAAAAGCTCCAAGAAGAAGAGTTCTCGGGTACTCCCCATCAAAGGTGTATGGTCCACTGGGAGAGGAACCTTTTGTTTAATAATCTTTTCATTGAAACTACTTTCTCAAAATATTTCTTAGGAAACGAAACTGAAATTACAGGGGTTTTGTTGTTTTTTTCCGAAATGTTTATTCTTACAACCTTTCCACCACAAACTTCCCGACCTCTCCTGTTAACCATTGTGACCTTATCCCCAGTAGAAGGTAGAGGATAGTATTCATAGGGAAATACTATCATCGCTTCGGTATCAGAATAGGTATAATCCTTCACATATATTGCAAGGCCCGGGCATGCAGCAATACACAATCCGCAACCAATACATTTTTCAACATCCAGTACCGGAAGTTTTGTAATAGGATGGCCGACTATAATAGCCCCTCTAGGGCATGCGGTTTCACAGGGATTACACGGAATCTCTTCAATACATTCTATTATCGCTATCGGTCCCTTTTTCAAATGAAGCTCATCGGGAAAACCCGGAGAACCTTTAAGTTCTTTAAGAGAGGGTGAACCCACGGTTTTTAAATGATTCGTTATTGAGGACATTGTATTTCCTTTCTGCTGGTTATTATTTCTTCCTTGCTGGTTTTCCTTTTTTCACCAAAAGGGCCACGTCTTAACGCATCCAGACGCTCCCGTACTTCGTTACACAATCTTTCCCTTTGTTTGTCAGAATAAAACCCTAAAGAAGCAACAGTATTGATTCCTGCCAATCGGCCCTCTTCCATTGCACTACTGGCCTCTTCAATCCCCGTTACATCACCTGCAACGTATAGACCTTCAATGGTTGTCTCCATATTATCATCGTGAAGAGGTACAAAGCCTCCAAGTGCAGGAACGTATTTAAAACGGCAACCTGCAATCCATGCCAGCTCTGCTAGTGGTGTTAACCCGGTGGCTATACAAATTGTGTCAACCTCGAACACCTTTTCGGTACCGGGAATAGGATTCCAGCTATCGTCCAGTTCGATAATAACCGCACTCTCAACTTTATTCTCCCCTAATGCCCTTAAAACAGTGTGTGATGTATAAAAAGGCACTCCGGCTCTACAAACTTTTGCTGTATGAACTCCATATCCACCCAGCTTTGGTGCAGCTTCTACAATTGCAGCAACCTCACAACCGGCCTGTAACAGCTGATAAGATACAATCACACCAACATTACCTGATCCTATCATCAAAATCCTCTTCCCCGGAGCAACTCGATAGATATTTATAAAGGTCTGGGCAGCTCCGGCTCCCATAACTCCGGGCAGTGTCCATCCGGGGAAATATATTGAGTTTTCTATAGCGCCGCTTGCCAAAATAATTCGCTCTGCTAATACTTGGACAGATTTAGTTTTATTTTTAACCACCCATAGTAATTTGTTTGATTCAATCCCACAAACCTCGGTATCAAGCCAGACTTCAATTCCCAGCTTTTGAGTCTCCTCCAAAAGCTCTTTACCTATATCGATGCCTCTAACTCCTGCCTTGTGCTGCTGGGACCCAAAAAACTTATGTATCTGTTTAAAAAGCTGCCCCCCAGGTCTGGAGTTTTCATCCATTACGACTACTTGTGCCCCTGCTTTCGCCGCTTCAATAGCAGCCGATAGTCCGGCCGGACCTCCTCCGATAACGGCTATAGATGTCTTATACACAGCTACCACCCCTTTTCCATTTGCCAAGTCCTTTTTGGGTTTCGATAACCATTCCGTTTTCTACAGGGGTTATGCAAGTTCTCACATTCGGAATTGCATTAACCGTCATTATACAGTCGGTACACCTTCCTATACCACAATATATCCCCCGAGGGGAATGGTACCTTTTGGTATACCTGAATTGTTTTCGCCCGTTGGCCAATAATGCCGCAGCGATCATTTCCCCTTCCATGGCTTCCATTTCTTCCCCATCAACAACGATTTTAACTTTTTTTCTTTCTTCTAAATCTCCTAATATTATATGGTGCTTAATCCTGTTCATAGATTCTATCAATCCTTTCATGATTCTATGATACCCAGATCAATCATATTCTGTTTCAAAATCTTTTTCACTTCTTCATCGGCCTCCGAAAGAGGTAGTCTTAAACCTCCGGCATCAAACCCTTTGATTTTCAAAGCAGCTTTTACTGGAATTGGATTTGTGGTAATGAATAAGTTTTTAAAAATATCTAAAAGTTTTAAATGGACCCTTAACGCTTTATTTACATCACCGCATATATATGCTTCGATCATTTTACTCATATCCGTTCCAACAATATGTGACGCAACACTAATGATACCATAACACCCTATAGATAACATAGGTAAAGTAAGGGAGTCTTCGCCACTGTAAACTATAAACTCCTCAGGCGTTTCTCTTACTATTTTACCAGCTTGATCAAGTTTTCCACTGGCTTCCTTTAAAGCCACAATATTCTTAATTTTCGAAAGCTTTATTACTGTTTCAGCCATCATATTTATAGCTGTCCTTCCGGGTACATTATAAAGCATTAATGGAAGCGAAATATTTTCTGCCACAGCCTTGAAATGTTTATATAAACCATCCTGATTTGGTTTGTTATAATAGGGAACCACCGCCATAACTCCGTCGACTTTACATTTCTCTGCCTCGATACTTAGCTGGATGGTTTCTCGGGTAGAATTGGTCCCGGTCCCTGCAATAATAGGGATATTTATTTTCTCTCTTAAAGCCTTGAAAAGTTCAATCTTTTCTTGTTTTGACAGAGTTGGTGCTTCTCCGGTTGTTCCCGCAACCACCAATGCGGTAGTTCCTTCCTCTATTAAATACTGAGCCAGGCTCACTGCTTTATCATAATCCACTTCCAATCTATCATTAAAAGGAGTAATCATAGCTGTTATTAATCTACCCCATGTTTTCATTTTAAATCCCCCTTGTTTTTTTTCTCTTCAAACAACTCAATACGTACTGGGCGAACCGGCTTTCGATACGTGAAAGGCATTAACTCTTTAACATCCAGACCGGTTTTCCTGCTGAGGATTCGGGCTATATTCTTTCTGCATGTTCTGCCTTGACATAACCCCATACCCGCTCTGGTCCATCTTTTGATTTCATTTAAAGTTGTTGCTCCATTTTCAATAGCCTCTTCAATTTCTTCCACAGTAACCTCTTCACATCTACATATAATATTTTTTACTTCATCCATTTTGGTAATCCCTCTTTTTTCTAAATTAATAGAAATCACTGTTCCTTAAAGATCTCCCAATACATTTTTACATCTTTAATCAAACTTTCAATATGTTCGCTCATGCTTTTTTCACTCTCGACAGGGTCTCTCTTTCTTATAGCCTTCAATATTTTTTTGTGAGATATCATATAGAACGCGCCTACTTTTTCCCTTATATATTCAAAAATCTCTGACTGCTGCCCAAATAAACAAATGATGTGATACAGTATCTCTAAAACTTTGTTTCTCGATGCTCTGGCAATAGTTTTGTGGAAATCCAGGTCGTTTTGAGTGATGCTTTTATGCGCCCTATAATTGTTTTCCTGTATTTCTATGATTTCTTCTAGTTTAGCAATTTCCGCCGGGGTAATATTTTCTGCTGCCAGACGGGCTGTAGTACACTCAATAGACTTCCGGGCTTCAAGCGACATCAAAAAATCCTCTAAAACCTTTGTGTTGATATATTTTTCTAGCTTTTTCTTATGTAAGTCCATTTTGTTAATGACATTTATTGTCTCGATAGCTTCTTCACCCTTTTTTGTGATAACCCTTCCCTTGAATTTTTCTTTTTTCAGATAGCCCATTTTCTCAAGTTTATTAAGAATCCGGCCCATAGTTGCAGTGCTAACAGAGTAACCTTTCTCTAACAGTATATCAGCCAATACCCAAGAGCCTATTGGTTCATCGGTATCCCCAATGATTTCTAATGCTAAAAATTCTTTTTTATCGATAATTTTTTCCACATTCTCACTCCTAGTAACCACATTAGAAGGGGT
>DPXH01000133.1:7120-16696 GCA_003527405.1 Candidatus Sediminicultor tertius
ACCCCTTCTAATGTGGTTACTAAATTTAAAATCTCTACGCCTTCGTAGAAATCCCCCGGGTTAGATTGGAGACTACAATAACCAAAATCGCCGATATAACCAGCGCAATAATTACCCTATTAGGGCCTAATGCGCTAACTTGTGTCAATACAGAACCGACAATTAAACCAATCCTGGCTCCCCAGGGAGTAACTTTGCTGTTTTTCTTACCCATTTCAAAAGCTTCGCTGGATCTTTCTTTCCACAAAAGCCCGACTACTAACAACGGAACCAAGCCACCGCCTGCCATCGCATAAGCTTTTGAAAATAGATCTATGATTGACTTGGCATAAATAGCGGCCAGTGCGGCAAAAATTCCTATTACAACCGTAAAAATAGTGGCATATTTTACCAATTCTTTATCGGTTGCATTAGGTTTAAGGGGTCTAATTATATCATTTACTACGAGAATGGCTGCAGAATTGAGGTTAGAGTCAGCTGATGACATTCCGGCAGCTAATATCAAAACAAAAATCATGGCTGAAATTCCGACCGGGACATAGTTGAGCATAAACCAGGGCATAGCCTGATCACCTGCAAGATCCGGCTTCATAGTTAATATAACCATACCTACCAAAGCCGTTAACATAACCATAACAATAGCAATTATACCACTGAAGAGTAGACCGTTTCTGGCTGTTTTTCCATCTTTTGCCGAGAAACACCTCTGCCAGTATATTTGGGCTGCTAATATTCCGATAACACCAGTAACAAATTTACTTACCATTGTCATTGCCGGTACATTTGAAAAACTCCATAACTCCGCTTTCCCTACCTCAGCCATCCTTACTCCTAATTCAGCAAAGCTCCAGTGGACAGGAGAAAAGGCATAAATGTAAAAGACAGTTCCGAAAATGAGCACCAAAACCCCTTGAAGCAGGTCAGTCCAAACAACCGAATAAATACCGCCGAGAGTAGTATACAGGATAAATACCGCCGAGAAGAACAGTATTATTGGAATTGGACTTGCACCGGTTACTATATTAAATATCATTCCAAAACCCTTACCCTGACCACCTACCCAGGCAATCATTATCATAGAGGCCAGCACACCGCCTAAAGCTCTTGTAACTTTATCTCTAACCAGTAAATCATCTATCATTTCGGTAAAGGTATTGTAAGTAAAAGCACCGGCTAAAGCAGCAAACGCTAAAGCAAAAACTATTTTTGACCCTTGCTCTCCTAATATAAAAGCGATATGAGGCAGACCTATTGTATAACCTTTACCTGCATGACCGACAAAGTTACCCACACCCATAATCGTGGCAAATTGGGTACAGAAAATAAGGTAAAGAGGAAAGGTCCCTCCACCTATGGCATACTGGCTAAAACTAGATAGAGCCTTGCTTCTAACCTTCCAGGAAATATAGAGAAATGCACCACACATAACCAACGTAATTACCCACATTAAAACACCTAAATTCACGGTTAAATTCCTCCTTTGAGATAAATTTTAGAACTAGATTCTTAAAGAAAATTATTTCACTAATTTTATTTTATTCATCACCTCCTGTCTATCTAATTTTATTTTATTCATCACCTCCTGTCTATCTAATAATCTATCGGGGCTTAATTCACCTACCGGCAGTGATGGGGTTTCCCCACAAATCATTTGGGCCATTATCTTTCCGGTAATCGGGGCAAGAGCAATGCCATCCCCTTCATGGCCGGCAGCTATGAAAAACCCCTCTTTCACCTTGACTTCCCCCAAAAAGGGTTTTCCGTCAAGGGAAGCAGGCCGAAGTCCTGCAAAGGCACGAATTATATGTACGTTTTTTAAGACCGGAAAAAACTTTAATGCCTGAGGTATTATATTACTAATCCCCTGATAGGTAGTTTTGGAATCAAATCCTACAAATTCTCGTGTTCCTCCGATAAAATAATTCCCATCATGTGTCTGGGTAAAAGAAAGACCAATCCCCAACTGCGAAAGAATCCTACCTCTTTTCTCAGCTAAAGCAGGAATAAGCTTTGTCACTATATAATCAGCATCCCAAATATTTGTTTCACCCAGGCAGGGAATTTGTTCGGTAACGGCTATTTGGCCTTTTTTGGGTTTTATAGGAATTTTTATTCCCACCATCTTCCCCACCTCTGCCGCCCATGCCCCTGCAGCATTTACTACTACCCTGGTATGATAGTACTTATTCTCAGTTGTCAAAACCTTCCAGCTCCCATCAGAAAGTTTTTTCAGAGCAATTACGGGAGCTCCTTTTTTAATTTCCATACCTTTTTCTAAACTCTTCAGATAGAAACCCCGCATTACCCTGAACGGATTTACCTGAGAGTCAATGGGGCTATAGGTTGAGGCAATAACTCTGTCGCTTATAAAAGGCTGCTTCTCTTTTACATCTCGCTTATCAATTAACTCTACATCTAACCCGTAAGACCTTTGTTTATATACAAAGTCTTCCATTATTCTTAACTGTTCCTGATTCTCTATTAAAATCATCCCACCCCTGGTTTGAAACTCTAAATCAGTCTCGAGTTCTTTAGATAAGTATTTATACATTTCCAGACTTTCTAATGCCATTTGAAGCAATATTCCAGGCTTCTTCGATTGGAGAAATATCATATCATCACAGGCGCTAGAGGCACCCGCGCCGATTTCTTTTTTTTCAAGAATTAATACCTTTTTGCCCTTTTGAGTTAAGTAATATGCTGTTGAAAGACCTATAATGCCGGCACCAATGATTATCACATCATAAACTTTTTTCATTTTTATTTTCCTCTCAATTAATTGCTAATTGTAAAAAAATGGTAATAAAGTAAATTTATTGTATAAGAATTTCCTTTTTTCCGCAAGTCCTAATTAGTATATAGTGAATAGTGAATAGTATTAAATAAAATACATTAATGATTAATAAGTTATAGGTTTCAAGTTACAAGTTGCCAGTTTATAGAAAACTCAAAGTGCGTAGAGGTTGTATTATCATAATCGTTTGTACTAAACTGTAAACTGAAAACTGAAAATTGTATTTAAATCTAACGACTAATTTGCATTTTGTATTTGAAACTAACAACTATTTACCATTCACTAACGACTAATTTAATATTTTAATAACTCTAAAAGAATATTATTTCTTACTAAAAAATGCAAATTATTTTTAATAGATTTAATAAATATAAAAATTTTTCATATTTTATTATCTTTTTTAATTTATCTATTATTTCTATTGGCCTGTATCTTTACTAAATCCGGATTTTCTTTACATTCCTTTTCAAAAGATTTTTCCCTCATTAAATTTTTGTAATCTGGGTCTTGAAAAGTGTATCTAAAATTAGTATGTAAATCATAAGTACCTTCTAATAGAGCGACTACATCTTCGACAAAGACTAACTCTTCATCGGTAGGGATAATGAATATCTTTACCTTAGAGTCATCGGAAGAGATGTTTACTTCTGCATTTCTGGTTCGGGCTAATTTATTTTTTTCGGGGTCATATTTAATCCCTAAAATTTCTAATCCCTCCAAAATTTTTGCTCGAATAATATCACTCAATTCCCCGACTCCGGCAGTAAAAATAAGGGCATCTAATCTTCCTAAGGCGGCAGTATAGGCTCCAATATACTTTTTTAATCTATAGGTTTCCATTTCGATAGCTAGTTGGGACCTTTTGTCTCCTTCAGAAGCTGCCTTTAATGCATCTCTTCTATCGATATATTTTCCAGTTATCCCTAATATCCCACTCTTTTTATTTAATTTTTTATCCATCTCTTGGGGGGAATAACCCTCTTTTTGCATCAGATAGAAGTCTAAGGCAGCATCATGGTCTCCAGCTCTGGTCCCCATAATTGCTCCTTCTAAGGGGGTAAATCCCATACTGGTATCATAGGAAATACCATCTTTTACCGCATTAATACTTACCCCATTTCCAATATGGCAACTGATTAAATTACATTCAAAGGGATCTTTATTTAGAAGAACAGCTGCTCTTTTGGCTACGTATAAAAGAGAAGTTCCGTGAAAACCATATCTTCTTATCCCATATTTTTCATACCACTCATAAGGCACAGCATAAGTGTATACATAAGAGGGCATAGTCTGATGCCAGGCAGTGTCCATAATAGCCATATGGGGAACATCAGGTAAAAGTTCCATAGCTGCCCCAATACCCATAATATTGGGTGGATTATGAAGTGGTGCTAGATCAGCAAGTTCTTTAAAGGTATTAAGAGCTTCTTGATTAATAATTACTGATTTGGAAAATTTCTCACCACCGTGAACTACTCTATGGCCAACGGCCGAAATATCTGATAAATCTTTAATGGCTCCATATTCAGGATGAATGAGACTGTCTACAATTAATTTTATAGCCTCTTTATGGGTGGGACAATCATGTTTTAAGGTAACTTTTTCTTTATGATTAACCTCATAAATACAAAAAGAATTTCCTATAGTAACTCTCTCTACTATTCCTTTAACAATTATTTCTTTTTTGGTCCAATTATAGAGTTCGTATTTTACGGAGGAGCTACCACAATTTAAAGATAATATAATAATAAAATCATTCCCTCCTAATTTTTTACTTTAATTAAACTTTTTCATTATTTTTTTAAAATACTTTTCAGCTAATAATTTTGTATATTCATACTTCACCTGCTTGCAATACAGTAATAGCTACTACATTAACTATATCTTCTGGACTACAACCCCAAGAAAGATCATTAATTGGTTTTCTCATACCCTGAAATATTGGACCAATTGCCTCAGCTTTAGCCAATCTTTCTACTAATTTATTCATCTTATGATAATCTTGTCTATTCTCTTACAATATGTCTAAACATATTAAAATCTGGTTTTCCTACAGCGAAATCAATCAATTTAAACCCTTTCTTCTAACTATCCCCTTACCATTAAAATAATGGTGAGGGTTGCGGATAATATTATATTTCTCACCTTAATAGATATTTTAATTAACCCGAAGGCTAATACCACGTGCATGCCCTCGCTATTTCTACTTATGAATCTTCCTTTTAAGGTAAGTACAAAACAATTTATTAGGACATTATTTTTTTTCTTTGTCTCTAAGATACTTCGTTATTTTTGCAACTTCCTTCACTCTTTTTGCAAGGATTTTTGCTCTCAGTATAGCATTATTATCTTTATTGGATGGCTTTTTTGAGAGAACTCCATAGTGTCCAGCTGTATTTTCGTATAATCCATCTCCAACTATTGTCATTCCTTGAATTAACATCATATCCATAATTGTTTTACTGGCGGTTTCCTGACCGTGAGAGGCACCAACCGTAATAACTCCACCAACTGTATTAATTAAAACATTTTCTTTTCTAAGTTTTCTGCTCATATCCCAGAATGCTTTTAATTGAGCTGAAACTGTCCCAAAATAGACAGGGCTGCCGATTATTATACCATCTGCATCACCGAGTAATTCATATACTTTTTCTAAATATTTACCCCTATAACAAATCCCTTCACATGGATTTGAACATGCAGTACAAAAAGGAATATCTAATCCTCTAAGGGCATCCTGTGTAGAAATTAATTTTACTTTTATATTTGCATCTTCAACTTCTTTTAGAGCTTCTCTGATAAGAAATGCTGTATTACCTTTTTTATTCGGGCTCCCATTAATTCCTAATATTAACATGTTCCACCTCTGATATTTTAATAACGTCCAAGTCTAATTCTATCAGTTTATCCTTTAACGGTACTCCTTTTTTGCTCCAGCCCCTGCATTCATAGTAATCATCCAGCGCCTTTTCAAATTCATCTCTGGATAAAGTTATCTCCTTTTTCCCATTAATTTCCATTGGTAAAAATAATTTGTCTTCAAATATTCTAGTCGGTAAATTATCATCCTTTCTAGACAATCCCTCACGTAGATTGAAAAGTCTTATCAGGTTCCATATTCTTTCCCCCGTTTTTAAGTAATCGTTCCATTTTAAATCTATTCCAGTGGAATACCTAAGGGCATTTAAAACATCTTCCGTTTTAAAAGGAAGAAAATCGCACAAAACTAGTGAATACTCAATGGCTTTTTCATCCTGAACATCCTTTATAAATTGGACATTATCTTCGAAAGAAAATTTTTTAAGAACTCCTTCTATTTCTAATCCAACAGTCCATGCTCTTTGGTGACACCCACCTCTGTCTGAAGTGGCATATGCTAAAGCCATTCCCCATGAATGTCTGGGTTCGTACCCCGGCAGTTCTAATCCCTTAACATGCATAGCGAATTTATATGTTTCTTCTCCTATTATTTCTGAAGCCCTTTTTACACCTTCAGACATAATCTTACCCAGATTTTTTCTATATGCAATTTCTTTGATTAGATCTCTTTGTCCCTGTGAATCACCAAAACGGGGGGCATCCTTTAGAATTCCTCTTTCGGCACATTCCATTGCAAATCCTATAACATTTCCTGTAGATATAGTATCTAATCCCAGATCGTTACATATATGAACAGCTTGAGCTACTTCTTCAATATCTTTTATTCCGTTATTACTCCCCAGTAGCGCAATACTTTCATATTCTACCTTTACTTCTACATCATTTAATCCTAATATTTTACCGCATCTTATTGGACAATTAAAACAGGTTACGTTTCTTTTTACTAGTTTATTCATATATAATGAATATAATTTTTCACCATTTTCGATAAATCCTTGCTGAAAGTTTCGTGTAGGTAAATATCCGTATTCATTCATAGGTTTAATCCAATAAGAAGTTCCAAACTTTGTCCTTTTAGGTACAAATGAATCGCTTTTAATTTTTTCAAGAGCAGCTCTACCAACCTTCCTAAATTTTTCTTCATCATAATATTTTATTTTTTGTGAACCTCTAATTGTAATAGCCTTAATATTTTTTGAGCCCATAACAGCACCTAAACCTGCCCGACCTGCTATTCCTGCCCTTTGAATATCATCGTCTTTGTCCATCATTATACTTGAAATCTTAACTAAATTTTCTCCTGCAGGTCCAATACAGGCAATATGTGCTTGTCTGTTTGTTATTTCCCTTAATTTATCAATAGTTTTACCAACAGGTAATCCCCAAATTTCCTTTGCATTTTTAATCTCTATTTTATTATCATTTATCCATATATATTTAGGCTTTGGACTTCTTCCTTTTATGATAATACCGTCATAACCTGCTCTCCTCAATTCATTACCGAAATTCCCCCCGGCATGAGAATCAGCGTAAATACCCGTAAGGGGAGATTTGCTGACAACAACAAATCTTCCTGATGTTGGAAAGGTTGTAGCTGTCAAAGGTCCTGTTAAAAAAATCAAAGGATTTTGAGGGGACAAAGGATTTTCGCCCCCTTTTAGAAGTTGATACAATAAATAAGCTCCTAAACCTTTCCCACCAATAAAAGATTCTATTATTAAACGGTTGACTCTCTCAACCTTAATTTTTTCAGTTGTTAAATCTATATTTATAATTTTTCCGAACATCAAAATTATCTCCTTCTGTCTACATATATTATTTATCTACCTACTCATCATATGATGAGTAGTATTTTTGTTATTTTAAACTATAAATAATTTAATGTCAAATAATTTAATAATTTCAACAAAATTTTTTGACTTTTTTTGAAATATATGCTATGTTATTAAAAATTTAATATTTATACCTCACTTTTTTCTTAAGTGAGGTAGAGGCGCGAGTAATAATCAGTACTGGTGATGAGATGAGCATCTTTGATTCGCCAGGAAAGGTATTCTCGCCGAAGCGTAAAGATAACAGCTCTAATCTTTATGCTGGGTTTATGGTGAAAAGCCATAAGACTGTCATCAGAAATTTTACCCTGATTTCTGATGGAGCGCTATCTCATCTGATGAGAAAAATGGGAATAAATTTAATTGTTAGATTAATTTCAGGCAATTGATGGGCATAGCGTTTATCAATTGCCTTTTTTATTTAGTAAACTACCGCCTTCTAAGGCGGTGGCTTTTACAGAAAAATATTATATCTTTCTGTACGTGATGCGGAACCATAAACAAGGACGTGTACAATACGCCTTTACAGTGATGGATTCCCGCTTTCGCGGGAATGACATAAGGTGTAGGAATGACATATTGGCAAATTAAATATGGCTGGCAGATTGAATTAACTCGCAACTTGCCATTGTAATCTAAAACTAAATACTAACGACCAACGACTAACGGCTATTTTAAGGAGGAATTAATGAATAATCAAAATAAAATAACACCTGGTTTCAATCGGGAGGGTTTTTCCCTAAATAAATCCGGAAATTTAGAGTTTGACCGATGTGAGCTTATAAAATTAGCCCAAAAATATGGAACCCCCTGCTATATTTTTTCTGAAAATATAATTAGAAAAAAATGTCGGCAATATGTTAATGCATTTTCTGAAAGAAATGTTACTTTCGAAATGCTATATGCCGGGAAGGCTTTCTTAGTTAAAGCTATGAGCAATATTTTAAAAGAAGAGGGTTTCAGCCTGGATGTTTCTTCTGGAGGAGAATTATATACTGCCCTTTCAGCAGGATTCCCTCCGGAAAAAATATTTTTCCATGGAAATAATAAATCCAAAGAGGAAATAGAATTCGCTCTTAAAGAAAAAGTTGGCACCATGATGGTGGATAGTGAATATGAACTCGACTTGATTAATCAGATTGCAGAAAGTTTAAATACAAAAGTGGGAATAATTCTCCGGGTAACACCGGGGATAGACACTCATACCCATAAACATATTCAAACTGGCCAGGTAGATTCAAAATTTGGAATCAGTATTAACCGGGTACCCGATTTTATAAAAAAAGTTTTATCCAAAGAACACATTAGCTATAATGGTTTGCATTTTCATCTTGGCTCACAAATTTTTGATCTATCTCCTTATGTTCTCGCTATTAAAGAGATGGTAAAGCTGATAAGAAAGATAAAAGACCTCGAGGAGACTGATACGCTGAATTTAAATTTAGGTGGAGGATTGGGGGTGAAATACTTAGAATCTGACTTGCCTCCTTCTATAGAAAATTTTGTAAATTTAATTGTCGATAATCTTACAAAAGAGATAAGAAAAAATAATTTAATTATGCCTAAAATATTGATAGAGCCAGGCAGGTCTATTGTAGCTGAAGCAGGCATTACTCTTTATACTATCGGCAATATAAAAGAAATACCGGGGGTTAGAAAATATCTCATTGTGGATGGCGGAATGACCGATAACCCTCGGCCTATCCTTTATGAGGCAAAATATGAAGCAGTTTTAGTAAATAAGATAAATAGCAGCCTACCCAAGGAAGTAGTGACCATTGCCGGAAAATGCTGTGAATCGGGAGATATTTTGATTAAAGATTTAAAACTACCTTCGGCTTCTCCGGGAGACCTTTTGGCAATATTTACTACCGGGGCTTATCATTATTCCATGTCAAGCAATTATAATCGACTCCCTCGACCAGCAGTTATCCTGGTAAACCAAGGAAAAGATGATGTAATAGTAAAAAGAGAAACTTATGCTGATATAATAAGAAATGATATTATACCAGGGTATTTTAAATAAGAAAATATATAAAGGTGATATTTATGAGAATAATAGTAAAATTT
>DPXH01000066.1:0-5085 GCA_003527405.1 Candidatus Sediminicultor tertius
AACCTACGACCGTTCGATTGAAAAATTTATTGAAACCTATAAATAAATTCGTATCTCGTATCTCGTGAATCGTATCTAGCGAAAAAAAGAAATAGAATGAGAAATAAAACAATTTAAAGCAATACAGAAAAAAGTTTTGAGTTTTGAATTATAACTTTTCACTTTTAGCTTTAATTTCTTAGTTTTAATGATGTAGGGGCTCGATTCATCGAGCCCCTAAAAAATATCAGAATACGCGGGTCGGATAAATCTGACCCCGACCTCTCATCCTAAAATCTAATCAGCTATAATAAAGAGGTGTGGCACCTGTCCTACTAACGACTATTCACTATTCACTAACGACTAATTCAATTTTCACGGTAATCTAATTTTATTCAAGGGCCAGAAAACTATCCAGGCCCTACCCACCACATTCTTACGAGGAACAAAACCCCAATATCTGCTATCACTACTGTTAGGTCTGTTATCTCCCAGGACAAAGAATGAATCATCAGGTACTATTGTAGGAGGCATATTCTCATACGATCTATTTTTTACATAAGGCTCTTCTAATTTTTTATCATTAAGATAAATTTCTCCATTGGCAATTTCAATTTTATCTCCCGGAATCCCGATTATTCTTTTAATATAATTACGTTTTATTTCTAAAGGGGGCCTAAAGATTATTATTTCGCCTCTTTCAGGTGTTTCGAAACGATAACTAATTTTATTGGCAATAAGCCTTTCATTATCGTGAAGAGTGGGTTCCATAGAAGCACCCCTTACTACAGTGACCTGACCGATAAAAGTAATAATTATAAAAGCAATTATCCCGGCACTGATTACTGTTTCCAGCAGTTCTCTAACCATAGATTTTTTTCCCTTTTTAATATCTCTATTATTTCTTTTCATTTTCCCCTTCTTTCCAACCGTAGATATTTTAAAATAAATTCTTTACTTTTTAGGTTATAATTATAGTATATTTTTATTTTAAAACAATTAATTAATCAATCAGTAAATCTATTTTGTTTAACAAAAAATATTATAACACATTTTTTATAACTTTATAAGAAATTTTTATTATCTTCATTTTTTCTGGTACTTTTGTGGGCGTATAGCAATACGCCCCTACTTATTAGCTATCTCTTTCTATTATAATCTATAATTACGAGCTCTGATTTTGTTGTAAGGGTCGGATTTATCCGACCCGAGTATTTTGTTTCTTTTCAGTGGGTTCGATGCCTACCTGTGCGTGTACGCACGCAGACAGGAATCGAACCCATTTAACACATTAATTATTACTATACGAAATACTAGATGCGAATTTAATTTTGTGCTTTATGCTTATGTTTTTTCTACTATATTAATCAACCACTAACTAACTAACTAAATACGAGATACGATTCACGAGATACGAGATACTAATTTTGGGTTTGCTAAAGCGTATCATTACGGTTATAATTATAAAGAATTTATGCAAAAGGAGAAAATGAAAATTAAGACTATTATCTTTGATTTAGATGATACTTTGATTAAAACTTCCAAGTTATATAATCATGCTCGTGATGAATTTTCATCGCTTATGCAAGAATTAGGTTTTAACAGCGAGGAATCTTTAATTAAGCTTGATGAAGTTGATATTAACTATATAAAAGAGTATGGTTTTGTAAAAGAAAGATACCCTCTCAGTTTGGGGAAAACTTACGAATATTTTTCCCAAAAGAACGGGAAAGAGATTAATCCTGAACTAAAGAAAAAAATTGAAGAGATTGGTTGGCAGGTTTTTAGACAGATTCCCGAATTGGTCGATGGAGTTTATCAGGTATTAGAGACTTTAAGTAAAAAGTATTTTTTAATTTTAGCTACCCTTGGAGACCCCCAAGTACAGGAAGAAAAAGTACGGGTAAGCGGCTTAAAAAAATATTTTTCAGAAGTTTACGTCTTAAAACATAAAAATGTCGAGGAATATCAAAATATTTTAAGGCAGCATAATTTAGACAAAAAAGATACCTGGATAATTGGCAATAGTGTTCGTTCAGATTTGAATCCCGGATTAAAATTGGGCATAAATTGTATTCTAATTCCTTACTTAAGCTGGAAGTTTGAGGAAGAAGAGCCTCTATCAGAAAATTATTTACAATTAGATTCCTTAAAAGAGGTATTAAATTACCTTTAGGTGAAAAAATAACAAATTGATAAGCAGATTAAAATATCCGAGATATCTAAATATAAAAGAAGAAGAATTGGATAGAAGAATTGAGAAGGCTTATAAATTACTCTCCTCCTGTGAGGTATGTCCCCGCAAATGTGGAGTGAACCGCTTAGAAGGAGAAGAAGGTTTCTGCCGTTCAGGCGAAGAGGTGATAGTCTCCAGTTATAATTCTCACTTCGGGGAAGAACCGCCCCTGGTGGGTAACTTCGGTTCCGGCACCATATTTTTTACCAACTGTAATTTAAAGTGTGTTTATTGTCAAAATTATCCTATAAGCCAGTTAGGAAATGGCAATAAAGTTAATTTATCAGAATTAGCTAAAATAATGCTTGCTTTACAGAAAAGGAAATGCCATAATATTAATTTGGTGACTCCGACTCATTTTGTGCCACAGATATTGAGGAGCCTTAAATCGGCTATCAAAATGGGTTTGCGTATTCCCATAGTTTATAACACCAGTGGTTATGATTCTGTAAATACTTTGAAATTACTTGATGGAGTCGTGGATATATATCTACCCGATGCTCGATATACTGATAATGAGATAGCCAGGAAATATTCAGCTGCCCCTGATTACTTTGAAATAATGAAAAAAGCATTAAAGGAAATGCATCGACAGGTTGGGGATTTGATGACGGATAAAATCGGGATAGCGCGTTCAGGACTAATCATTCGTCATTTGGTTTTACCTGAGGGTTTGAGCGGCACCAAAAAGATTATGCATTTTATTACCCGGGAGATTTCTCCTCATACTTATGTTAGCTTGATGGCGCAATATTTTCCGGCTTACCAGGCCGGTCAATTTCCTCCTTTATCCAGAAGGATAAATAGAGAAGAATACAAGGAAGCCTTACAGGCTTTCAAGGAAGAGGGATTAGAAAACGGATGGTTTCAGAAAGATATATAAGAGGTAATTTCTTTTAGATTCCTTATACATAACCTGTTGAAAATATTTTTGGTTTTTTGGGAAATAACCATATATTTATTAAGAGAAAGAGAAGAAGTAATTATGAAAGGTATTCAAGCAGAAATTTATTTATTAATAATAGTAATTATCTGGGGCTCCACCTTTGCCTTAATTAAAGGGGTTATTGATTTGATCCCTCCTTATACTTATCTAACTTACCGATTTTTATTGGCAGCTCTGATTCTAATATTAATATTCTGGAAGAGGATGAAAAAAATCAATATAATGATTTTAAAGAAAGGTTCTCTAATTGGAATTTTCCTCTTTTTAGGCTATACCCTTCAAACCGTGGGGATAAAGTACACTACAGCTACCAAAGCCGGATTTATTACTGGTCTATCTGTAGTTTTGGTCCCCATTATTTCCCATTTTTTTATCAAAGAAAAAATTAATCGAAATTCAGTTATAGGCGTAATTTTTGCATTCATCGGATTATGGTTTCTAAATTTCAGCAGCAGCTTTAGTTTTAATTTGGGGGATTTTTTAGTTCTTTTGTGTGCCTTTTCTTTTGCAATGCACATTATTTCTGTAGGATTATTTAGTAAAAAATTAGATTATGTTCTTCTGGCCATTACCCAGATAATAGTAGTTTTTATATTATCTTTATTAATGGCTTTAATTTTTGAAAGACCGGCTTTCCATCTTTCCTATTCATCTGATATATGGTGGTCGATTGTAATCACTGGAATATTTGCAACCGCTCTGGCTTTCTATATGCAAAATAGATTTCAAAGACATTCCACGGCCACTAAAACCGCTATTATATTTTCCGGAGAGCCGATATTTGCAGCGATGTTTGCCTACCTCCTCTTAGGAGAGAAGGTAGGCCTTATCGCCTGGGCAGGAGGATTGTTAATAATTTTTGGTATGATTATATCTCAAAGAGAAAAAAAGATATAATCTTTTATTTTTTAATTTCCTCTATTAACTTATCTACATCTTCAAGTTTTTCAGGGATTGTTTCAGGCATTCCCTCTTCTTTCACATATACCTTTTCCCAGAAAGGCTGGCAGAGTGCCGCATATTCTTTAGAATATTTATCCAGATGTTCTGCACATTCGGTTATTATTGTATGAGCGTTGCCGTGTGTAGAATAAGCATTGCATTCTTTAACGACTTCCCTTAGCACCTTGGGGCTGTCAATAATCATACAAGGTAACATTAAATTATCAGAATAAGGTTGTCTTTTCCTTATAGCTTTAAATAAGGGAGAAGCCAGAGCCTCTCTTAATGTGGAATTTCTTACATTATGAGTGGCACAATGAGTAAAGACACAGGGTTCATAATCTCCTTTTACATTTATATGTAGATATTGGCGGCCTCCGGCAATACAGCCATTTACGTGCATTCCGTCATTCCAGAAGTCTCCGATAAAGACCGGGTACTTACTTCTCAAATAATTAACCCTTCTCCATCCATAGAGTCTCTGTTCGGGAGTTTGCATCAAGCTTACATCGGGATTTCTGCCGATGGGTATGTAGGTAAAATACCAACCAAAAGCACAACCCTTATCTTCGGTTAATAACTTCATAAGTTTATCACTATAGACGACTTCAGTATTATATTTAGTAGGAGTAATAGAAAAACCATAAACTAGTCTGGCCTCCTTACAGTTATCCATGGCCTGCATTACTTTTTCCCATACTCCCTTTCCCCGACGCTCATTGGTCTCTTTTTCAAAACCTTCTACGCTTATAGCTGGGGCGACATTGCCTAATTGCTGCAGTTTAAAAGCCATATCTCTATCTATAAAGGTTCCATTAGTATAGACCATAAAGGCAGCGTCATTATGTTTTTTATAGATATCTAACATATCATCTCTTACAAAGGCTTCTCCGCCAGTGATAACGTAGAAATAAGTTCCCATTTCCTTAGCTTCAGTTATAATTTTATCCACATACTCAAAAGGGAGGTCATCTTTTTTAGA
>DPXH01000066.1:5461-5816 GCA_003527405.1 Candidatus Sediminicultor tertius
ACTATTACCGCGGGGCAGGGGATGCCTTCTCTTTTTTGAAAATCTTCTCTTCTTTTCGGCCCCAATAAAATATAATTAATCATAAAATTTAATACCATTTTATCCCGAACATTAGGATGGATCTCCTTTAATACTTTTTGGGCAAGAAAATAAGCAGGAGCTTTATCCTCGAACATCTTTCTAACCTTACCTATTTCGGGTTTGAATCTAGGAGCAATTCTTTCCGCCGCATAAGTCAGCCGAATAAGATTTTCATCAGAGGTATTACCTAGAGCTTTTATAATAAGATTTACAGTTTGTTTGGTAGTGTAATTTTTAAAATTTTCCATATAACCCATGATATTTTCCTCCTATA
>DPXH01000090.1:0-2357 GCA_003527405.1 Candidatus Sediminicultor tertius
ACAAGTGGCTATTTCTCTATCCCAATCATAACTGATACTCATATTGGTTAGAGTATCCTTCATCTTTTGAATATTGGTTTTAGTCCAGATTGAAGGATGAATTTTATTTTTTATAGCAGCATTCTCTGCGGGTAAGCCAAAGGCATCCCAGCCCATAGGGTGCAGGATATTATATCCTTGAGAATGTTTATATCTGGCCACTACATCACCGATAACGTAGTTTTTCACGTGTCCCATGTGGGGTTCTCCTGAAGGATAGGGGAACATTTCCAAAACGTAGTATTTCGGTTTTTTAGAATCAACATAAGATTTAAAAAAATTATTTTCCTTCCAATATTCTCGCCATTTTTTTTCAACTTCACTAAAATTATATCTTTCTTCCATCTCTATCTTCCTCCTTAAAAATAAAAATCCCGTCTCAGGCAATTAATTAAACTATTACCAGGGACGAGATTCTTCTCGTGGTACCACCCTTGTTCAGTAGATTTCATATATTATAATTTGGTGGAGCTGGCGGGAATCGAACCCGCGACCTCCTCCACGCCAAGGAGGCGCGCTCCCGACTGCGCTACAGCCCCACATTATCTACTCTTATTAAACAATTAACGCTTGTCAACGTTGTAAACTATATTTAAATTAATATTTTCAATTTAATTTTTCGCTTACAAAACTTGAAGGTGAGTTTAAAGGTTTTTTATCAGCTTTCACCGGATACTGATTCTCTTTTTGAAAATATACCTTTCAATCCTTCGCACGGTCTTTTTCTTTCTCAGTTCGTTTTTAGTATAATTGAAAAAAAAATAAAAGTCAAAATAAATTCGTATCGAGTATCGCGTATCGCGTATCGCGTTAAAAAAGGAGCATTTAATATATAGCGCAAAACGAAAAACGAAATTCGTGTCTCGCATTATAATATGGAACGTACAGCGGATAGTGAAGAAAATGAGAAAAGAAGGAAGCCAAAATAAAGTCGTACCTCGTGAATCGTATCTCGTATGTATTAGTTATCCCGTTACCTGGTTTGCCAGTTTACCGGTTAGCCGGTGGGAAATAAATAGAATAAAGAAGCCAGGAGTTAAAAAAACAATACATTGATAAGTGATGAGTAACCTGTAATAATTTATGGGTTATGGATTACAAGTTTTCAAAAAGCTCTAAACAACTAAGGATACATTGTTTTATAGCTCATGCAATAAACTTTAAACCGATTTCTCTAGTCTAAAAACTATAAACTAAAAACTTGCATTTAAAACTAACGACTAATTTAACTCGCTAACTAGAGAGAGTATGCGCTGTCCACTGCACGTTCCACGCTGTAAGGACGTATCGTAATATGTCTTTAGTTAGTTAGTGAAATCACCTCGACATCTAGCAGACCTCCCTTAATTTCAATATCTAATTCCGCATTACTCTTGCCATATTCCGGGCTAATATAGGTTTGGTCATTTATTTTTATAAAACCTTTGATGTCTAATTTTGAAGCGGGAAAATTTCTAAAAATTATCTTAGTTCCAGTGTTCGAAGGTATCTTTAAAATTATTTTGGCTGCCCCTGTATTAATGTTAACTTTCGATTTTTTAGTCAGTTCACCTGAAAAATCAAAGGTGTAACTCCCCGCTCCACCGGTAAAATTCATTTCATTAAAATTAGCATTAGCTAAGCCTAACATTTTTATAGTTGAGACACCTGTTTTGATATTTATATTTTTTAAGTCTATAAAATTAGGTTGACTAAATACAATATTGGTCTTACTTGCTCCTGAAGTGAGATAAAGATTTTCTATCTGTAAATTAGTTAGGTCAATATCGCCGCTATAAGTTGCAGTGTTGATATATAATTGCATAGGGATTCCAGGAGGCAATTTCAAATTCCATATATTTTTATAAGGAAACGGTAAATCAAGGTCTTTCTTAATGCTCTGAGATAGAGTTAATATACCGGTTTCCCTTAATATTTCATACTGAATATTAGGTTTTAAGATGCTTTTATCATATTGAAAGTTACCTTCAAATACATCTTCTTGCCCGGAAATTAAACCTAACTTTCCTGCCCCAAATTTTATGGTCACTCTTAATGAATCTACTTCTCCTAAAGGAATAACTCTGTTTTCCTCATCTCCTTCATTTGCCATTGATTCATAAGTAATACCAATAAAGATAAAAAAAAGCAAAATTAATAAAATATATCTTTTTTTAGTTTTTAATTTCAAATTAATCACCCTTTTGATCAAGATAAATAAAGTGCAGGACAATCTGCTTTGCCCTGCACTTGTAGAAACGTTTCTTTCAATTTTTGTAAATTAAATATTAATTCATTTTTTAATTCTATGCTGCTTATTCTCCATAAAAATAGTATAT
>DPXH01000090.1:2750-8064 GCA_003527405.1 Candidatus Sediminicultor tertius
TTTAGTATCAATCGATAAATAAATTTACCTTCATATAATATATTCAATATTAAATTGAAAAATCCTTCTTTTTTTAAAAAATATTTTAATTTTTTTAAGAATTATTTTTTCTCTTCTTCTTCTTCTTTGGCTTGAGCAATTATTTCCTGTACAATATTGGCAGGGACCTCTTCATAATGGGAAAATTTCAAACTAAAAGTTCCTCTACCTTGAGTGATTGACCGTAAATCGATAGCATATTTAAAAATTTCCGCTTGAGGTATTTTGGCTTTAATAGATTGTTTCCCGCTTGAAGACTCTTCCATACCCATTATCTTTCCTCTTTTGCTATTTAAATCTCCGATTATATCCCCCATATATTCTTTTGGCACTATTACTTCTATGTCCATGATGGGCTCTAATAAGACCGGATTTGCTTCTGCCGCTCCCTTCTTAAAGGCCATTGAGCCGGCTACTTTAAAAGCCATCTCTGAAGAATCTACCGGGTGATAACTACCATCATAAACAGTAGCCCTTATATCTACGGTGGGATATCCTGCCAATACTCCTTTTTTCATTGCTCCAACTACACCTTTTTCTACTGCAGGACGATACTGGCGGGGAATTACTCCGCCAACTATTTTATCTACAAATTCAAAGCCTTCTCCCCTACCTCTGGGCTCAAGCTCTAACCAACAATGTCCGTACTGTCCTCTTCCACCGGATTGCTTCTTGTATTTTCCTTCTACCTTAACACTTTTTCGAATAGTCTCTTTATACCCTACTTTAGGAGTGCTCTTTTCCACCTCTACTCCAAATTTACTTTCCATGGTATCAATTATTACTTCCAAATGGGATTCTCCCATGCCAGCCAATATACTCTCTCCTGTATCTTCATCCCGGTAAACTTTAACCGTAGGATCCTCATCAATTATTTTACTTAGAGCAGTACTTAATTTATCCTCATCTCCCTTAGTCTTGGGAGAGATTGCCAGCAGCATTATTGGCTCGGGATATTCTATTTTTTCAAATAAAACAGGATTATCTTTATCGCAGAGAGTATCACCGGTAACAGTATTCTTAAGTTTGGCTACAGCAGCTATATCTCCGGCACAAACTTCAGAAATAGAACGTTGATTCTTACCCTGCATTTTATAAATTTTTCCTACTTTATTATCTATACTTTTTGAAGAATTATAAATATTTGAATCTTCGGATAATTTCCCTGAATACACTCTAAAGTAAGTTAAATTTCCTACATAAGGGTCTGCTACAGTTTTAAAAACAAAAGCAGAGAAAGGGGAATCAATAGAATTTTCTATTAATTCTTCAGAAGAAGTTTTTACATTTTTAGCTGCAACAGGGGGCATCTCAGATGGAGAAGGAAGATATTCGACTATAAAATCAAGAAGATGTTCTATGCCTAAATTCATGGTTGCTGAACCGCAAAGAATAGGTACTATCTTTTTCTCTTTTACTCCTTTTTTTAACAAAGAAGAAATCTCCTGGTTAGTCAAACTTTCACCATCCAAATATTTCATTAAAATTTCATCATCAAATTCAGCTACTGCTTCTACTAATTCTTTTCGATAGGATTCTGCCTGTTCTTTCATATCCTGGGGGATTTCCTGTTCTTCAAAGACCGGCTTACCCCCTCCTGATTTTTTATAAACAACTGCTTTCATCTTTATTAAATCGACTACACCCTGAAAATTTTCTTCCTTGCCAATGGGCAATTGTATTGAAATTGCAGATGAACCAAAAACTTTATTAATCGTATCTTTTACTCGATAAAAATCTGCCCTTTCTCGATCCATCTTATTTATAAAAATAGCTCGGGGCAGTTTGTATTCATCAGCGAAATCCCAGACTTTTTCAGTCTGCACTTCTACTCCTGATACTCCACATACAACTATTATGGCACTATCTGCAACTCTAAGGCTTAATTTAGTATCAGTAATAAAATCAAGGTAGCCCGGGGTATCGAGAATATTTACCATCAAACCCTTCCAATCGAAATAGGCTAAAGACGAATTGATGGTTATTCCCTTCTTTATTTCTCGGGGGTCATAATCGGTAGTGGTATTACCTTGTTTGATATCTCCCAATCTAGTAATCATTCCTGAATCATAAAGCAAAGCCTCGGTAAGCGAGGTTTTTCCGGAATCACCATGGCCTACCAAGGCAATATTTTTTACTTTATTAATATCATATTTAGTCATACAAACTTGTCCTCCTTAACCTTGGTCAATTTTTTTAAACTTAATTTATTGATTTTAATTCTATCAGATATATTTAAATATATCAAAAAAATATCTTATTAGATTAGTCATTAGTGAATAGTGAATAGTCGTTAGTTTTAAATACAATTTTTTAATTTTCAGTATATAGCTAACAATTTAAAACTAAAAGCGAAAAATCATAATTGTTATTTAAGAATTCAGGAGCCAGTAGTCAGAAGTCAGAAGAATATAATCTCATAATTTTAAATAATTCTGAATACTGGATTCTGTCTTCTGACTTTTATTCTCTTTACGAGATACGATTCACAAGACTTGTCCCCGTGAAAACGGGGATACGAGATACGAATTAGGGCTTACAGAAAAAAGGAAATCCCTATATGATTAAGTTATATTTTTCAATATTTCTCCGGCACGATAAGAGCTGCGCACCAAAGGCGCTGATGCTACATATTTAAAACCTAAAGATATCCCTATTTTTTGATATTCTTCAAATTTATCGGGATGAATATATTCGCTAACTTTTAAATGGTGAGGAGATGGCTTTAAGTATTGACCTATAGTTAAAATATCACATTTCACTTCTCGTAAATCTTTCATCGCTTTGATAACTTCTTCCTTTTCCTCTCCCAAGCCTACCATAATCCCCGATTTGGAAATAATATTTTTATCTCTAATTTTAATCTGCCTTAATAACTCTAAGGAACGTTTATAAACAGCCTTTGGCCTTACTAAATTATATAGACGGGCAACCGTTTCAATATTATGATTTATAACTTCCGGTTGAGCATCTATTACTATTTGAAGTGCTTCCCAGAAGCCCTCAAAATCAGGGACTAATACCTCTATGGTGCTTTCAGGAAGCAACTTTTTAATCTCCATAATGGTCTGAGCAAAGTATTCTGCTCCGCCATCCGAAAGGTCGTCTCTGGTTACCGAAGTAACTACTACATGTTTAAGATTTAAATGTTTAGCGGCTCGAGCAATATGATGAGGTTCATCCGGGTCTACGGGGAGTGGTTCTCCTTTTTCTACAGCACAGAACCTACAGTTTCGCGTACAGATATTTCCCAATATCATAAAAGTAGCTGTTCCTTTTTTAAAACACTCACCCCGATTAGGGCAAAGGGCACTATCACAAACCGTGTGTAAATTTAGTTCTTTTAATAATAAATCCATCCGCTCTAAAACTTTTTGGTCTGGCAATTTTCTACGTAACCAATAAAGATGTCCTTTTTTATCAGTCATTTTTTCCTTCCCTAAACAAATTTAGATACAATTCCTTAATAGTTCGGAGCATTTCTTCATTGTTTGTTTTTTTTCTTAATTCAAACATAAACACACCCTGGTAATTAATTTCTTTTAAGCCCTCTACGAATCTTTTCCAATCTATATTTCCTTCAAAAGGCAAAGAATGGTCATCACTCTTTCCCAAATTATCATGGATGTGTAAATGGCATAAATAATCTTTTATTTCCGGTAAACACTCCACAACTCCACTATTATTGTAAACAGAAGAGGTTATGTTGCAATGTCCGGTATCCAGGCAAATTCCTATATTTTTAGAATTAAATTTTTTTACTATCTCCAAAATCTCGGGGATACTGTCACCGGTCTTGCCGGGTAAAGTATTCTCTAAAGCAATCTTAATCCCCCAGTGTTCACAAAATTTTAATATTTCTTCTAAACTTTGCTCGCTCTTTTCTCGACGCACTTTCCTCGTTTTCTCATCTTTAATTTTACTTCCCGGATGAATTACTAAAATCTCTCCTCCTAATCTCAGTAAAGCAAGAGCTGTTTTTTCCACTTCCCGAACAGACCATACCCGGTCATACTCCTCAATCAGGGAAATATCTACTCCGTTGATGGGCATATGCATCGATATCACTTTTATTCCATTTTTTTTAAATTTTTTAGACATTTCATCCAGATATTTGGAATCATGATAATTAAAATGTCCTTCTTTCGGTTTTACTTCAAGATATTCTATTCCCGCCTCTTTTAATAAAATTAATTTTGATTCTAACTGATAATCTTCAAGCGGCATAGTTGATATTCCAAAATTCATTTTTTATCCTCTCTTCTTCTATTTATAGGAAACCCCCTTCAGTTCTTCAACATATTTTTGAGCGGCAAAGGCAGCGGTAGCTCCCTCTCCACAGGCAGTAACCACCTGCCTTAAGAGCTTTTTTCTAACATCTCCACAGGCGTAGATGCCTTCTTGCGAAGTCATCATGTTATCATCAGTAAAAATATAACCCTTTTGGTCTAATTTTATTATCTTGTTTAAAAATTTTGAATTGGGTACATTACCCACAAAAACAAAAGCACCCTGGCAGGGAATTTCCTTTTCCTCTCCTGTTTTTTTATTTTGAATCAGGACACCCTCCACTTTTTCCTTGCCTAATATTTTTATTACTACTGAATCCCAGGCAAAATTTATTTTTTTATTAGCAAAAACCCTTTCCTGTAATATCTTAGTTGCTCTTAATCTATCCCGACGGTGAATAATGGTTACTTCTTGAGCAAATTTAGTGAGGTATAAAGCTTCTTCAATTGCCGTATCCCCTCCACCAACTACTACTATCTTTTGGTTCTTAAAAAATGGAGCATCACAGGTAGCACAATAAGAAACTCCTCTCCCCCTTAATTCTTCTTCACCGGGGACTTCCAATTTGCTCGCTTCTGCTCCGGAAGCTAGAATAATAGTTAGAGTTCTATATTCTTTATTATTAATTTTTACTATTTTCACCTTATCTTCTTTTATTTTAACTTCTTCTGTTTCCCCATATTCTATCTTAAGGCCAAATCGGACAGCCTGCTCCTCCATTTTTTGCATTAATTCAGGCCCCGCAACGCCATGGGGAAAGCCAGGATAATTTTCAATAATCTCAGTAAGGATTGCTTGCCCTCCGGGCATTGCTTTTTCAATTAATAGAGTATCCATTCTGGCTCGACTAAGATAGATACCTGCGGTTAAACCGGCAGGCCCGCCTCCGATTATTATGGCATCATAGGTTTTTTCTTCTTTTTTTTCTTCTTTGCTACTTGTTTCTGGTTTAATTGATACTACTGACATTTAAGAATTGCCTCCA
>DPXH01000054.1 GCA_003527405.1 Candidatus Sediminicultor tertius
CTACAAAATCTCTTATCTGAAGTTTCTTCCAGTTCAACTTTTCAATCCAGATTAATAATAGTTCAAAGACTTTTTCTCCATAAGATTTCTGGGTAAATTCTTGAAAATGACGGATATTTACCTGTATGTACCCTCTCTTATCTGTATAGATAAACTTTGCCGCCCGAGATAATAAATCTATAAAGTAAATATATCTTTTGAAAGGTTCTTCTCCTCTTTTTTCTTCTTTACCAAATAAGTTAAAATTATCTTTATCCGGACTGATAAATTTTTCTTCGATCAATTTTAGATATTTAAAAGGAATCCATCTATTCTTTTTGGTTACTTTTACGCGATTTTCCCTAAAATAATAAACCAATGTCTCCAGGTCTTCTACTAAGGGAACATGTTTTCTTTTTATATCACTTAAGTTAATCTGCTTTTCAATTTTTTGGTCAACGGGTTTTATGCTAACCGATAAATAAATATCTTTTCTGGGATTACCCAATTTTTCCCTTTCTTCCAAAATAACCTCCCATGGTGTTTTGCCGCTCAGTTCTTCCTGAGGCTGGTGGAGCCATTTGTCCTGATAAATTTTTATTACCTTTTCGATTTCCCTTTGATCGGAAAATTTTGAGGATTTAATCCTGGTTAAAACATAATTTATTAAATCTCGAGAAATTTCCCTTTCTTGGGGTCCCATTTCCTGAGGATCTATTTCCTGGGGAGATTTACCCTGAAATTCATCCCGGGGAGAAAGGGATTGCAGACTGTTGTTCTCTTGATTCATTTCCTGGTAATTTTTCTGAAAGATCTCTTTCTCTATTATTAAAGGAGTAAATTCTCGCATAATATTAACAGGGGAATTTTTCCATAATTTTTTTAATGTATAAGAGGATTCTTTAGGGTAGCTTAAGTTAATGTTTGATAAGGCATAATCTGTTTCATAAGGGACAATCCGACCTACAATATAGGCCCCTTCTTTTAATGTGTGGGTCGCCTGATTTTCTCTTACTTTATATTCTTTTCCAGAAGCAAGGTTTTTAGCCATAAAATAGGAACCCACTTCAACTTTGGTAACAATAAAAGTGCTAAGGACATTACCTTTAAATCCTAAAATAATCTTTTGTTCTTGTTGATTATATTTTGAAAGCATTTTAGATAAAAATACTTCTAAAGGGGTTTCTTCATAATATTTAGATATTGAGGAAAATATATAATAATCATAAAATCTTTGCTCAGCCAAGTTTTTTTCGTTCAGAGTTTTATAATATCTCTCCGGAGTTGCAGATAAAAAATTTTCTCTTTCTTTCAGTAAATCTTTAAATAAGTATGGCTCATTTTCGCAAAATTCTACAATATCGAGAGTAAACTCATTAATTCTGGTAGCAGGCTTCATCTTCCCTTCCCACTTCCTTTTCTTTTTATTTTTTATGGGTTATGGCAATAGATTCTGTAATTAAAATATATATTTAAAGAATAAGCTAAGATATTAGAATGGTCAAGTTCTCGAATTGCCTCATCAAAAAAGTACTCCAAATAATATCGATACCTCATATAAAAAAGTACTCCAAATTATTTTAATTATAACCTAATCTCCTCTATATTTAAAGAGAGGAAATTATCTCTTTTTTAATATATGAGGAGGTAAAAGGAAATGTTAACTATGAGGCAGAAAAAGGTCGTAACTAAAGAATTAAGAGACAGATACCAGAGAGCATCTAAAAAAGAAAAGGTTATAATGTTAAATGAATTTATCAGACTTACCGGATATAACCGCCGTTATGCCTGTCAAGTTCTAAAGAAAAAAGAAAAAGTATTAGGATATCTAAATATAGCCGGTAAAAGAATAAAATACATAGCGGATAAGAGGAAAATCAAGAGGAAGAAGAAAAAAATCTATGATCAAGATGTTCTGGTAGCTTTAAAGGAGATCTGGAAAATCTGTGATTATGTCTGTTCCAAGAGACTGGCTCCCTTCTTATCCGAGATCATCCCGGCATTAGAAAGATGGGGAGAAATTAAACTAAACCCTAAGGTAAGAGAAAAACTCTTGAAGATGAGTGTGGCTACCATTGATAGGCTTTTATCTGATACCAGGAAAAAATACAGAATAAGGGGCAGGTCTACTACCAGACCAGGGACCTTACTAAAGAAGAGTGTCCCCATCAGAACCTTTACCGATTGGGATGAAAAAGTACCCGGTTTTTTCGAAGTAGATTATATATCAATATATCCTGCAGCCTGGGCAGAAACTTCGTAGGTTCCGGGTACGAGTGCGGGTGGGATTTCCAATAAGTATTCTCCCCGGGAATTGGTTGTAGTAGATAGACCGATAGATTCAATGTTTATCACCGCATCTGCAATTGGTTCTCCTGAGCAGAGGTCGGTTACTTTGCCGCTGAAACCGGAGATGGGAGCAGAGACAAAGATGTTAGCGGTAACAGCGATGGGGATATTTAGGAATATGGATATGGAGATGGTTAATGCGAAGAGGACAAGGACATTAAGGACGTTGAAAATATTACAGGATTTAGTCTTTAAGAGAGATTTTGGCATTATCAGATTAATCAGATTAATCAGATTAAAAAGAATATTTTGTAAATTAATTCTCATTATTATTGCCTCAACTTTAGTTGGCTGATAGTTTTTAGATGAGATTGCCTGGAATGCTAACGGCAAGTTCGCAGGGACATTTAGTTGGATTTGATGATAGAATCTATTTTTTGTAAGATGGTAGATTTTGCGAGATGGACTTTTTGCTGAGCCTCTTTCCTGGTAGGGGCGTGAAAAGATATATATATTTTTATTTTAGGCTCAGTTCCGGAGGGGCGTAGGACATACCAGGAGCCATCGGAAAATATAATCTTTAAGACATT
>DPXH01000149.1:0-754 GCA_003527405.1 Candidatus Sediminicultor tertius
TCTTCTGTTGAAAAATGGGAAGAAGTGATCAGCAGATTAGAACCGGGAGACACATTATTATTATTAGTATTCCGTAACCGTCATACTTACTATGTTCCGATTAAAGTAGAGAAGATTGACTAAATAAAACCCCATCTTTATTCCCTCTCCCCTTCGAGGTAGAGGGAATAAGGGTGAGGGGAAATAAACGTGATACGCAATACAATATATGATATACGGAAATAGTTTTTCGTTTAAAGTTTTTAGTTTAATTTAGAGAATAGGAACAAAAAGCTGGAATATAAATTAGAGTATTCCAGCTTTTTTAAAATTAATCTTAAAATATGGTAAAATATTAGCAATATTTAATGAATGAGATGGTCTATAAAATTGAAAAAAGATAAAAATCATAAATTTTCTGCCCCTTTTCGAGAAAGAAATATTGTTTTAGCCTTAATTATTATCATGTTTCTTGCCTTACTACTAGGTTCTTTGACCTATAAAGAAGTGCAAAGAGAAAGGTATTATTTGTGGGAATTAGCCCGTTCGGAGGGATTAAATATTGCCTTTTCTATCCAAACCCTTGGCCCCCGGTTTATCTTAAATGAAAATGCTTTAAAAGATATTTTAGTACTTTTAAAGAAAGAAGGGGTAAATTATATTGATATTTGTAACGATAAAGGGATAATACTGTTTAGCACTGAAAAGGAGAGGTGGAAAAATACTATAAAAATCCTTAATCCGGGTAAAATAAATTTCGTAAATACTCAAGATA
>DPXH01000149.1:1178-1684 GCA_003527405.1 Candidatus Sediminicultor tertius
GTAAACTTAGAAGGATATTATAATCGCCTGAGCCAAACCAGAAGAAGAATAATTTTAAATTACGCCGTTATAATGGCTCTCGTGCTATTTGGGATTTATGTGATTTTTAAATTACAGGAAACCTATATCGTAAAAAAGACTTTAAACGAAATGAAAGATTATACTGCAAAACTACTGGAAACTATGGATAATGCGGTAATTTCAGTGGACAATAAGGACAACATTAAAACTTTTAATCGTAAGAGTGAAGAAATTTTTGGTAAAAAGAGGGAAGAAGTATTAAACAAAAATTGCCAGGAAGTGCTGAATTTAAATATTAATGAGAAGTCTCTCTTTAAAAAGTGTCTTTTAGAGAAAAAAAATATTGCACGGGAAATAATTTTAGACGAAAAAGGATTAAAGAAAAAAATATTAGACATCAATACTTCATTTTTAACAGATGAATCCGGAGAAATAACCGGTGTGGTAGCGGTGATAAGAGATGTAACCGAAATTAAGGACCTGAA
>DPXH01000149.1:2068-3134 GCA_003527405.1 Candidatus Sediminicultor tertius
GAAATCAGGAATCCTTTAAGCTCGATCAGGGGGTTAGCCCAGTTTGTTTACAATTCATTCTCCAAGGCCGATGAAAGAAAAGAAGATTTAAATACTATTATTCAGGAAGTAGATAGATTAAATAAATTAGTGGTTCAGGTTTTAGATTTTGCCAAATTAAAAAAACCAAACTTAACCCATTTTTCATTAAATGATTTAATAAGAAAGATTACTGAATTGTTTAAATTAGAAATAAAAGATAAGCAGATTAAATTTAGTCTGGAGCTTACCCCGGATGTTTCTCAAATTCAAGCCGATGAAGACCAGATAAGGCAGATTTTAATGAATGTAATTATTAATGCCATTCAGGCTATCCCCAAGAAAGGGGAAATTAAAATTAAAACTGAAAAAGCTCTTTTAAAAGGAGAATCGGCTATAAAATTAATTATCGAAGATAGCGGGATTGGTATTCCCGAAAAAGATTTTACTCAAATATTTGACCCTTTCTTTTCCACCAAAGAGAAGGGTTCCGGATTGGGTCTTTCTATAGCATATAAGCTTATAGAGGCTCATCGGGGAGAGATCAAAGTTGAATCCAAAGAAGGAGAAGGAACAAAGTTTGTTATTTTTCTACCTCAAAAAGGAGGGAAGTAATTTTGCGAAAAATATTAGTAATAGACGATGAACAAAATATCAGGAAAATGCTAACCCGGGTATTATCTCCGGAGGGGTTTATAGTGAAAGAGGCTAATAATGGTTTAGAGGCACTAAAGAGATTAGAGAAAGAAAATTACAGTTTGGTATTATTAGACCTTAAAATGCCCGGTTTAAACGGTATAGAAACCTTAAAAAAGATAAGGGAAAATGATTTAAATCTACCGGTTATTATGATGTCTGCTTATGGCAGTATTACGGAAGCAGTGGAAGCAATGAAATTAGGGGCTTTGGATTATTTAATAAAACCTTTCGATATTGAAGAACTAAAAATTATAATTAAAAGAGCAATTAAGCAATATGAATTAGAAGTGGAAAACATCTATTATCGAGAGGAAGAAGAGAAGAGATTTAATTTTGACGAAATTATTGG
>DPXH01000115.1:0-3372 GCA_003527405.1 Candidatus Sediminicultor tertius
TAATCCAGGCTATAGTGACTATGATTAAAATAATATATGCCGTCTTTTCCATCTTTCTTTAACTCCTTTCTATCTTTATCTTATAATTGTAACCTAAAGGTTAAAAAAATATTTAAAAGCAGATTATTTCTGGTATGTGTATTACGTATTACGTTGGAAATAAGATTGGTTACAATTATGTTGTAGGGGCACAATGAATTGTGCCCTCGTCATATTATTATTTAATTTTTCCTGTGGGCACGATTCATCGTGCCTCTACATTACCATTTTATTTACTTTTTGGATTGTAATTATATTATAAATTTTATCATATTTGTCCATTAATTATAACATAAACGAATTTTTTCATCCGCTAAGGTTGGCTGAATAATTTCTTCCCATTTTGGAGAATCCCATGTCCCCAACATCTTATGCATATCATAGTATTTCTGAGGAATTGGATGTGTTCCAATAACTACCTTTATTCCGTATCTCGCCTTAATAAAATCACAAAAATAAGTTATACGGGTACAGGGAGGATACCCGACAACCAATCCGGTTGCCAGGTGAATAACCTGTGCTCCGTTCTTAATCATCTCCTCGGGAGCATATTCAATGTTTCCACCAGGGCAGCCGTCACAGGTAGTATAACCAACTAATTCCAGTTCATCATCCTTGCTATAGATACTAAATGCACCTTCTCTGTTACGGAGAGCCCTAAGGCATTTACCTCCGGCACAGGTACGGTAACGGTCACAGATAATAATTCCAATTTTAATTTCATCTTTCACTACTATTTCCTCCTATTGGATTAAAATAATTTGCCTAATTAATACAGAGAACCGTCCCCTGTTTAATTATAATGTTTCTACTTTTAATAAATTGGTGGTGCCGGGGATTTTGAAAGGAATTCCGGCGATAATAATTATTTTATCCCCTTTTTTAACCAATCCGGTTGCTAAAGCTATTTTTCTAGATTTTTCAATCATATCGTCGGTATTTTCCAATTCATCAGATTTAAAAGGGTAAACTCCCCAGCTAAGGGCAAGTTTTCTAACTGTGGAATCACGGGTGCTGGCTGCGATAATGGGAACAGGGGGACGATATCGGGATACCATGCGGGCTGTGCTGCCAGAAAAAGTAAAAGTAATAATTGCCTTTGCTTTTAAATCCAAGGCTACCTGGCAGGTGGCGTGACTTATTGCATCCGGGTTGGTGGGTTTAACCGAAAGCGACCTCTCGCTCAATATTTTTTTATAATCTATGGCTTTTTCAACTTTTAGTGCAATCTTATTCATTGTTTCCACTGCCTCTAAAGGGTAATTTCCTACTGCAGTCTCCTCGGACAACATAATGGCATCAGTCCCATCCAGGATGGCATTGGCCACATCGGTTACCTCAGCCCGGGTAGGACGAGGATTGCTCACCATCGACATTAACATCTGGGTTGCGGTAATTACCGGCTTCCCTGCTAAATTGCATCTTTTAATAATCTCCTTCTGAACCAGAGGGACATTTTCCAAAGGTATCTCTACTCCCAGATCGCCCCGAGCTACCATTATCCCATCAGAGGCCTCGATTATTTCTTTTAGATTATCTACCGCTTCTTTCTTTTCAATCTTGGCAATCAAGGAGATATTTTTTGCCCCATTTTCCTTTAATATTTTTCTCGCCCTTAAGACATCCTCAGCATTTCTGGTAAAAGAAAGACCGATAAAATCTACTTTATTTTTTATTCCAAAGAGAATATCCTGATAATCTTTTTCAGTTAAGGATGAAATATCCATAGATATATTGGGGATATTTATCCCTTTGTGAGAAGTGAGTTTTCCTCCCCTCACTATCCGACAGATAATATCAGTGGGAGTAAGCTCTTTAACTTTAAGCTCTAATGTTCCATCAGCTAAAAAGATACAGTCCCCTTTCTTCACTTTCCGGGGTAAAGAAGGAAAAGTAACAGATACTCCCTGTTCGTCACCGGGAACCTCGCGGTTAGTAAGAATAAAAGAGGAACCTTCTTTTAAGAGGATAGGCTCTTTTTCAATCTTTCCAATCCTTATTTTTGGCCCTCCTAAATCCTGAAGAATGGCCACAGATTTAGCGGTCTTTAAAGAAACCTGGCGAATGTATCTTATTTTTTGAAGGTGTTCCTCGTAGTTCCCATGAGAAAAATTTAAACGAGCAACATCCATGCCCTCTTGAATCAGCTTTTCTATTTTTTCATAAGAATCGCTTGCCGGTCCAATAGTACATACTATTTTAGTTTTTATCATTATACTCATCGCAACCTCTCCTGTAATTTAATCGTACTACTTAGCTTTCTTCAACCGTATTTTATTTCATTTTTTACTATTCTGCAAACTTATCTTTTATTTCTCTGAATTCTAACCCTTTATCGATTACAAAATCTCTAACTAAAACTGATTTATCTTCGGGTACCTTAAAACCGGTAACCTCTTCAAATTTCTCTTCGGTTATTCCGCCATCCAGCAATTCCTTAATAGTTGTTTTACCGGTGACTTTAAATCCTTCAGCTTCTTCTATAACTATCTTGGAGAACTCCGAAGCTGCTAAATATTCACTATCCAGATATTCCAGTTTAAAAGTATGTCCCTGCCAATATTCTTTTTCTTCCCCGATTAGTTTATCATTTTCTATCAGATAATTCACCGTCTTTTCCGGTAGATAAAAAGTTTCATCGGAAACATAGGGAATTTTCAAATATAGGGAAGTAAAAACTTTAACTGTATCTGTCTCCACAACGTATTCTTCTCCTTCCAGCTCTACCGGTTTAAATATTTCTTTCATATCTTTTAGTTGAAAAAGTGTCGGAACGGTATCCGGTCTTAATCCAAATGCCTCTATAACCGAAGAAGCCAATAACTGATAATATTTTTCAATCTCCTCCAAAGTATGTGAGCCTCGTATATCATAGATATCATAAAACCCTTCGGCTGTTTTTCTGGGGCTTTTTACTCTGTCGGTATTATAAAGATCTAATTCGCTGGCCAGTAAAATACCTCCGCCAATTATGATTATTATAGCTAATAGTATATGTACGCTCTTTATCTTCATTTCTTCCCTCCTAAAACACTCTTTTTAATCTTGCATCCAGAATCTTTTTCAGAATTTTCTCGAGAATTCTTTTTTTCCAAAACAGAAAAATTTAAGGAATTACTAACCGGACAGGCCATTTCATCGGTACATAAAAGACAGCTAATACATTGATGATCAGAAACAACTTTAGAAGTAGAAACATTAATATTCATCGGGCAGACCCGGTCACAGGCCTTACAATTTATACAGGTGTTTTCGTTCCTTTTCAGTTTTACAATTCTAAATAAATTAAAAATCCCCAGTAATGCCCCAAGAGGACACAAATATTTACACCAG
>DPXH01000115.1:3763-5396 GCA_003527405.1 Candidatus Sediminicultor tertius
AGGGCAAAATAAATGTATCCTCCTTTTTATAAATTTTTCTGTTATTCTCTAATTTATATATTTACATATATTTATATATACGCAAGAGAGAGGAACTTTCTTTCATAAAAACATTTCTACTGGGTCATCAGTGTAAACTTTAGTGAACTACTTTAAGAAAGAAGCGTATAATTATCGCTTTTGTTTTCCCTATCTTTTTTTCTCTATTACATTTCTTGTTCTTTACGCGATACACAATACGCAATACGCGATACGATTTAAAGGATTGACAAAAATAAAATCATCTATTATAATATTTCGTATACTAAATATTTGTATAATAAATATATTAATGCAAAATAATTTTTAGGCACTTCATTTTATTATGCGTTCATATATTGTATACACTTTTTTATATTATATAAAATAGATCTCAATTTTTCGAAAAGGAGGAAATACAATTATGTCTAAATCTAAATTTGAAAGTATTTCGAAAATATTAAATCTTACCAGAAATTTTAACAAATCTATGAGACACAAATTTCATCATTCTATACAGGATTCAGGATTCACTCTTCCCCAACTTTCAGTAATATCGATGCTGGAAAAATACGGGGAGCAAAAAGTAAGTGAATTAAGTTTAAAAATGGGATTATCTGACAGTACTGTATCAGGAATCCTAGACAGGTTAGAACAAAAAGATATTATAAAACGTGAGCGCACTAAAGATGACCGACGAGTGGTAAAAATATCTTTAACCGGAAAGAGCAAAGAATTCTGCAAAGATTTTCGCCAGAAAAGAGAAGAGTATTTTACCCGGCTGCTCAAAAAGCTTTCTGAGCAGGAAATAAAAGATATAATTAAAGGGCTGGAAATTCTTAACCGTGTACTTGATGAAATAGAAGAATAGAGGAAAAAATGTAACAGGAGATAATTCATGAAACAATTAACTGCCCGATTGGGAGAAAAAAAAATAAGTAAACTTTTGGTAAATTTGTCTTTACCGGCAACTATCGGTATGATGGTAAACGCATTGTATAATCTGGTGGATACTATCTTTGTCGGAAGAGGCGTGGGAGCTTTAGCCATCGGCGGATTGACTATAGCCTTCCCTATTCAAATGATTATAATGGCTTTTGCCCAGATGATAGGAATTGGAGCGGCCTCCGCCATATCCAGAAGCCTGGGAGCAAAAGATATAGAAAAAGCAGATTACGTTGCCGGAAATTCCTTTTTGCTTATAGTTATACTGAGTTCAATAATTGCCGCTATCGGCCTTTTTTTTACTGAACCGATGCTAAGACTTTTCGGTGCAACAGATAATATTTTACCTTATGCCAAAGATTATATCACTATAATACTCTGGGGTAGTATTTTCTTTTCTTTCGCTATGTCTTCAAATAACTTAATTAGAGCCGAAGGCAATGCCAAAGTAGCAATGGCTACCATGCTTATCGGGGCGATATTAAATATAATTCTGGACCCGATTTTTATATTTGTTTTTAAGATGGGAGTTAAAGGTGCAGCCCTGGCTACGGTTATTTCTAAATTTGTTTCTTTTATCTATGTATTAACCTATTTATATAGTGGTAAAAGTTCATTAAAAGTAAAACTACATCACTTAAAACCTAAGATGCGTATCATAATTGAAATA
>DPXH01000162.1 GCA_003527405.1 Candidatus Sediminicultor tertius
CCCCATAAAGACTTAAGAAGGGCCAGAGCAGCAGCGTTATCTATGATCCCAACTACTACCGGAGCAGCCCAGGCAACGAGTTTAGTAATCCCGGAATTAAAAGGAAAATTAACCGGTATGGCTTTTCGTGTCCCTACGCCCAATGTTTCAGTTGTGGATTTAGCAGTAGTACTAAGAAAGAAAACAAGTCCGGAAGAAATTAATCAATCTCTTAAAGAAGCTTCACAGAGGAGTTTGAAGGGAATTTTAGATTATACAGAAGAACCTTTAGTTTCCAAGGATTTTAACGGCAACTCTTATTCTTCTATTGTTGACGGATTGTCTACTCTGGTAATAGATGGTAATTTAGCTAAAATTATTGCCTGGTATGATAATGAATGGGCGTATTCCTGCAGAATCTTAGACCTGATAAAATATATTTGGAAATAAAAATAGTATCTCGTGAAGATGGTTAGCCATTTTACCGGTTACCCGGTTTAAGAATTAAATTATTTAGATTAAATGTATCGATTATCTCTCATCTTGCAACTTGAGAACTTGTATTTGGAATTAACGACTAAAATTAACTGGTTAACTGGCAAACGGGGTAACCGGGTAACTATATACGAGATACAAGATACGAGATACGAACAACGAATCAGACGGGGGGTTAGAATAATGCGTATTCCGGTAATTGCTGGAAACTGGAAAATGAATAAAAATATCGTAGAATCAGTATCTTTAGTTAAAGAACTAAAAGATTTTGTTCGTGGAATCAAAGGAGTAGATATTGTAGTTTGTCCACCCTTTACTTCTCTTTGGATGGTAAAAGAGGTAATTAATGACACAAATATACATCTGGGAGCTCAAAACATGTATTGGGACACAGAAGGGGCGTTTACCGGAGAAATATCTCCACCGATGCTTAAAAATGTGGGATGTGAATATGTTATACTTGGTCATTCCGAGAGAAGACAATATTTTAAGGAGACTTCTGAAGAAGTTGCCAAGAAGACCGAAGCCGCACTTTCAGTTAATCTTATACCTATTGTGTGTGTAGGAGAAAATTTAAAAGAAAGGGAAAATGGTAAAACTAAAGACATAATAGAAGAGGAGATAAAGGCTTTATTTTCCAAAATAGATTCTACCTTAGCGGGAAGAATAATTGTAGCTTATGAACCTATATGGGCTATCGGTACAGGTAGGTCTAGCAGCTCACAGGATGCCAATATAATAATTAAATTTATCAGGGAACTATTTTCCGCCGAATATGGAAGTAAAATAGCTGAGCGAATAAGAATTTTGTATGGCGGTAGTGTAAACCCTAAAAATATTTCCGAGTTTATGAATGAGTCTGATATTGATGGAGCTTTAGTCGGGGGAGCAAGTTTACATGCTTTAAGTTTCTCTCAAATAATAAAAACAACTGAAATATTATGAAGTTAGTGTAAACTTTATTTATATGAGATACGATTCACGAGATACGAGATACAAATGTAATCTTGAACTTAATATATAATTATGTTAGAATGAAAAACTGAAATTATTGATATAAATATATTGTATGGAAATTTCTTTTTTCCGTAAGTCCTGTTTATCAGGGTAAGTCTATTGTGGATAGAATAGTTGTGTTTAAGAGCTATAATTGTCTATCTTGCATTTTGCATTAATACTAACGACTATTCACTAACGACTAATTTAATCTAATTTTTACGAGAGGAGTTACAAAGTGCCTATAGCATTAATGATAATTCAGATTATAATAAGCGTAGCTTTAATTTTAGCAGTGATACTTCAACATAGAAAATCAAGTAGGGCTTCAGGTATATTTGGTGGAGGGACAATCGCAGATTATGGTGGGAAGAAAGGTAAGGAAGCATTTTTAATGAAGCTTACTACTATTATAGCGGTTCTTTTTATGGTATCTTCACTTTTGCTTAGTTTAATTAAATAGAAGGAAAATCTTTAGAAGAATGGATAAACCTATTAGTTCGGTTAAAGAGACAGAAAAGCATTCTATTAACCTAAATAGAAAATTTTTCTCAGCTACTCATGAAGAAATAGAGAAAGGGCTAACTACCGATATATATTTCGTAAGAGCTCAAGAGATATTGAGATATCTTAGTTTAGATAGTACTATAGTAACTGCTGAAATTTTTCCACGTGAAGAAGGGGTATTTATCGGAACCCAAGAAGTATATAATCTTTTAAAAGACAAGAAGATAAAATTATGGTCTTTAGAAGAAGGTGAAAGTTTTCGGCATAAAGATACAGTGATGAGAATTGAAGGACCATACTGTGAATTTGGTGTTTTTGAAACAGTCATTCTTGGTATTTTAGCTAGCAGTTCGGCTTGGGCTACTGCTGCACGTAAATGCAAAGATGCTGCCGGAGCAAAGAAAGTGGTTTGTTTTGGTTCTCGACATATACATCCTGCCGTGGCTCCGGTTATGGAAAGATCCACACTGATAGGCGGCTTAGATGGAGCAAGTTGTATATTAGGAGCAAAGCTGTCTGGGAAAAAACCTCAAGGGACCATACCTCACACTGTAATGATTATTTCGGGAGATACTATAAAAGCGGCTCAAGCTTATAATGTTTGTATGCCCAAAGATGTTCCTCGAATTATTCTTATCGACACCTTTAAAGACGAAGCTGAAGAATCCATAAGAGTGGCTCGTGCTTTAAGAAAAGATTTATTAGGAGTAAGATTAGATACTCCGAGTGAGAGAGGCGGAGTAACTCCTGATTTAGTAAAAGAGGTAAGAGTAAGGCTTGATCAAGCAGGCTTTCCTTATGTAAAGATCTTTGTTTCGGGAGGGCTTACCCCGGAAAGGATAGGCATATTAAGCAAAGAACCGGTTGACGCTTTTGGGGTAGGTAGTTATATAAGTGATGCCAGCCCTATTGACATGACCCTGGATATAAAAGAAGTTGCAGGTAAGCCAATTGCTAAAAGGGGAAGAATCCCGGGCAAGATAGAAAATTCAAAATTAAAGCGAATTATGTAAAAATAAGTGTGTAATGGAGGAAAAAAGTAAATGGAGGATTTACTGTTACAGGTTAAAGATTTAAAGACCTATTTTTATACTGATGATGGTGTGGTTAAAGCGGTTGATGGTGTTGATTTTAAGATAAAAAAAGGGGAAACACTGGGTATGGTAGGTGAGTCAGGTTGTGGTAAAAGCGTTACTGCTCTTTCTGTATTAAGATTGATCCAGGAACCGCCGGGGAAGATAGTTAGCGGTGAAATTTGGTTTAAAGGTGAAGAATTATTAAGGAAAATACCCGAAGAAATGAGAAAAATTAGAGGGAACGATATTTCCATGATCTTCCAAGAACCGATGACCTCCTTAAATCCTGTATACACTATTGGTGAACAGATTTCAGAAGCTATAATTCTGCATCAAAAATTAGACAAGGAGAAGGCTTTAAAGAAAACCGTAG
>DPXH01000038.1 GCA_003527405.1 Candidatus Sediminicultor tertius
ATGTAAAAATGAAGGGGAGGAATATGAAGAATTTAGAAGAATTAAAAAAAATTAGAGAGAGAGTAAGAAAAGATTTAGAATTACGTACCGGGAAACATCGAATTAAGATTGTGGTTTGCCTGGGGACTTGTGGTATTGCTGCTGGAGCTCGAGAGACTATGAATACCCTTATCGATCTTATCGCCAAAAACGACACGCCCGACACTATAGTAACTACGGCAGGCTGTGCGGGTTTTTGCGAACAGGAACCTATGATTCAAATTTATGTGGAAGATAAAGAACCGGTGGTGTATGGCAAAGTTGATCCGAAAGCAGCAGAAGAAATATTTGAGAAACATATTTTAAAAGGCGAAATTGTAGAAAAATATCTTTTTTCAAAGGGGAAATAATTATGACATGTATTTGTAATGAGAAAGAGCTTACTGATGAGCAAAAATACAAACAGCTCAAAGAATTTATCGATGAAAATAAAATTAAAGAAGGTTATTTAATACCTATACTGCATAGAGCTCAAGCAATTTTTGGATATCTTCCACCAGAAGTACAAAATTTTGTGGCTAAGGAGATGAATGTATCAATAAGCATGGTTACCGGAGTAGTTACTTTTTATTCTTACTTTAAGACTTTTCCTACCGGTAGACATACTATAACGGTGTGTTTGGGAACAGCTTGTTATGTTCGTGGCGCGAAAAAAATATTGGAAGCGCTTGAAGAAAAACTTGGAATACACATTGGAGAAACAACTGAAGATAGAAGATTTTCTATGGGAGTGCAAAGATGTTTAGGGGCTTGTGGATTAGCACCGGTTGTTATGATTGATAAAGATATTCATGGTCGAATGTCTGCTAAAAAATTAGATAAAATATTAGAACAATATAAATAGATAAGGTAGGGAATATTAATATGTACAATTTTAGAACTCACATTTTACTTTGTTATGGAGGGGCTTGTATTTCTTCCGGTTCAGAAAGTGTTAAAGAGGCAATGGAGGAAGAAATTACTAAAGCAGAACTTCAAAACGAAGTTGAAATTGTAACTACAGGGTGTATGGGAACTTGTGAATTAGGACCAATTATGGTTGTATATCCGGAAGGGATATTTTATCAGAAAGTAAAACCGGAAGATGCTAAAGAAATTGTCCAGGAACATTTATTAAAAGGCAGAGTTGTTAAACGTCTATTTTATAAAAAACCGAAAACCGAAGAAATGGTAGAAGTATTTAATAATATAGACTTTTTTAAGCTACAGAGAAAAATAGCTCTCCGAAATTGTGGAATTATAAATCCACTTAATATTGAAGAATATATTGCTGCTGATGGATATATGGCTATAGGTAAAGTGTTAACCGAGATGACTCCCCAACAAGTAGTAGAAGAAGTTAAAAAATCAGGATTAAGAGGAAGAGGAGGAGCAGGCTTTCCTACTGGCCTAAAATGGCAGTTTACTGCTGCTGCAAAAAGTGATAGGAAATATGTTTTATGTAATGCTGATGAGGGTGACCCCGGTGCCTTTATGGATAGAAGTATTTTAGAAGGAGACCCTCATAGTGTAATGGAAGCTATGATGATCTGTGGATATGCCATTGGTTCGGTTCAAGGATATATATATGTTCGCGCCGAATATCCTTTGGCGATAGAAAGATTATCAATTGCTATTAAACAGGCAAGAGAAAATAAGCTTTTAGGAAAAAATATTTTAGGTACTGGTTTTAATTTTGATATAGAACTAAGGATGGGGGCAGGTGCTTTTGTCTGCGGAGAAGAAACAGCCCTTATGCGTTCTATTGAAGGAAAAAGAGGACAACCCCGTCCTAAACCGCCCTATCCTGCCCAAAAGGGATTATTTGAACTTCCCACAGTATTAAACAATGTAGAGACCTATGCCAATATACCTTATATAATTTTAAAAGGGGCAGAAGATTATGCTTCTGTGGGCACTGAGAAAAGTAAAGGGACAAAAGTATTTGCTTTAGCAGGTGATATAAATAATACCGGGCTTATTGAAATACCTATTGGAATGCCCTTAGGGACAATTATCTATGATATCGGAGGGGGTATTCCTAATAATAAGAAATTAAAAGCAGTGCAAATTGGTGGACCTTCCGGAGGATGTATACCTGCTGACCATCTAAATGTTAGAGTTGATTATGAATCACTAAAAGAGCTGGGAGCTATTATGGGTTCTGGCGGATTAATTGTAATGGATGAAGATACCTGTATGGTCGATTTGGCTCGTTATTTTATGGAATTTATTCAGGAAGAATCCTGTGGCAAATGTACCCCTTGTAGAGAAGGTACCAGAATAATGTTGGAAATTTTAACTAGAATTTGTCAGGGAAAAGGTAAGATGAAAGATTTGGATACACTGGAAGAACTGTCTTATCAAATAAAAGATACTGCTCTTTGTGGCTTGGGACAAACTGCTCCCAACCCAATCTTGTCTACCCTTAGATATTTTAAAGATGAATATATAGAACATATTCGGGATAAAAAATGTCGGGCTGGAGTATGTGCAGAATTGGTTTATGCTCCTTGTTCCAATGCCTGCCCCGCATCAGTTAATGTACCAGCTTATCTTGCCTATACTAAGGAGGGCCAAATTAAAAAAGCCTTACAGATACATTTAAAGAATAATCCATTCCCCGCAGTATGTGGGAGAGTTTGTCCTCATAAATGTGAGGCTAAGTGTCGAAGGAATGATCTTGATGCAGCAGTAAATATTCGTTCCGTAAAGAGATTTATGGCAGATTCGGTTGATGATTATTTAGAATGTTTTCCTGAAAAACAGAATTCTAACGGAATAAAGGTAGCAGTAATCGGTTCAGGTCCATCCGGCCTATCCAATGCATATTTTCTTACTATGCTGGGATACGATGTCACGGTTTTTGAATCCGAGTCTAAGGCAGGAGGGATGCTTACTTATGCTATTCCTTCTTATCGATTGCCAAAAGATATAGTAGAAAAAGAGATTCAAGCCTTATCTCGATATGGAGTAAAGATAAAAACTAATACTAAAATTGGAAAAGATATAACCATTGATGAACTCAAAAAACAAGGTTTTAAGGCCTTTTACATTGCCGTAGGGACAGGTGATTCAATTATGCCTGTAATTGAAGGGGCAGATGGCAATAATAGAGTTATAAGCGGGTTGGATTTTTTGTATAAAATTAATAATAATGAAAAAATTTCTGTTGGTCAGGAAGTAGTAGTTATCGGTGGAGGAAATACCGCCATAGATGCCGCCCGGACTGCCAAGAGAATGGGAGCAAATGTAACCATTGTGTATCGCCGAACCAGAGAAGAAATGCCTGCAGAGATAGAAGAGATTAAGGAAGCGGAAAATGAAGGAATTAAAATACAGCTTCTGCAAAATATAAAATCAATTAAGTCAACTAGTAGCAACAAGTTAGCAGTTGAATTTTTTGATATGAGGCTTAGTGAATTTGACAAATCCGGTAGGCGTAGACCTGTTGAGATAGAAGCATCCTCATTCGTTAGAGAAATTGATCTATTGATTTTAGCCATTGGCCAGAAACCAGCTCTAAATGGTTTATTTGACAAAGAATTAATTAAACTTAATAGAAACGGAACCATTTTCTGTTCTTCTCACAAAGGAGAAACAATGTCCGAAGATATTTTTGCCGGTGGTGATGTAGTGACTGGCCCTTCCACTGTGGTAGAAGCAATTGGGCAGGCACAGAAGGCCGCTGAGGCCATAGATAAATATTTAACTGACGGACAAGAGGAATATCCTTGGAATATAATGGATGAAATCGAAGTGAAGTTTGACCCGGAAGAAGAACCGGTAGATTATGAACGGGCAAAGAATATATTGCTTCCGATAGAAAAAAGAGATTCTTATACAGAAGTTGAAAAGACTTGGGATAAAATAACCGCTTGCAAAGAAGCAGAAAGATGTCTACGTTGTGAATACAAGAAAGAAGAGGAGGGATCATGACAGTAAAAGAGATTATTAACAAGTATGAAAATAAAAGAGAAAATTTATTACAGATTCTGCATGATATACAGAATCAAAGTTGCCAGAATTATATTAGCGAAGAGAATATCAAAGCCTTAAGTGAAGAAATGAGGATTCCGATAGCTGATATTAAGGGGACTGCTTCTTTCTACAGTATGTATAGTTTTATTC
>DPXH01000207.1 GCA_003527405.1 Candidatus Sediminicultor tertius
TCATATTCTCCCTTCCATTTTTCAAATTTATCTAATAAATATTTTTCAGAAATAGCAGCATCGTGATAACTTTCTATGCCAGATGGAGCTTCCTTAATACATTTAACTTCTACTTCTGTGTTTGGTAAAGCATATTTTCTACATATTTCTTCAATGGCTTCAGTTACTTCTGTTGAGCTATTAGGATTTATGCATAGTATTTTCAAAATATAAAATACACCTCCCTTAAAAAGCTATCATTTAATTATCATCTAATTTATCTTGTTTTGCTAATTTTTCAGCGATATCTTTCAATCCAAGTTTTTCTAAACATGTTCTGGTTTGCATCCCTGTCTTCTTGTCCCATCCCCAAAGTTCATAGAACTCATCAAGCATCTCATTATATTTGTTTTCATCAATCTTAAAACCTTTATAAGGTCCGGATTTTACTCCCTCTTCTCGAAACCTCTTGGGAGGAATATCATCTTCGCGAGACATATCGGTATGAAGCGCATTAAATGCCTTTTCAAGATTTCTTCCTATAACTGCATAATGGTCCATCAATTCTTCTTCGGTCAAATGAAGTCCCATTCCAGCATTAATAAGCTCTACAAAATCTGTTATCGTAAGGAAATTTGCTCCAGACCAGGTTCCCACATAATTACATATACCAAGATTATCTTCTAATTCTTTAGTTTTTCCTTGCCATACTACACCCTTCGCTTGGTTTCGGTAATCAGTCACACCAAAATTACCTGGTCGCGGTTTAGGACCATATCTATTACTCCCCATAGTCGCTCCTCTTAAATGTCTTCCTGCAACGGGTGATGTAGATACGGCAAGTGCCCAACCCTTAGGAATACGGAAAGGTTCAATTGAAGGCTGCCCTTTTACCTGAATAAGATAATACTCTGATTTACGACCAATTTTCTTTGCCGCTTCTACCATTCCATCAGCCAATAGATCACCAATTCCTTCTCTGTAGGCTAATTTTTTAATCATTTTTATTAGTACTTCACTATTTCCCCAATCTAGTTCTAAACCATTAGTGTCTTCTTTAGTTATAATGCCTTTTTCATATAATTCAAAAATCCAGGAAAGTCCGGCAGCAACATAATCACCATCTAATCCCAATCTATTGGTAAGCAACCAGGATTCTACCACTGCTTCCGGATCTGAAATATCAAAACGACAAGCATGACCCATAATAGTATTAATCCAAAACCCTTCACCTTTGTCGCCTTTATATTTTCCTTTATTTATTTCCATAAAAGGCATACATCCAATAGGGCAAGAATAACAAGCCCTTACACCTTTCTGCATACTGGGAATACCTGTTACAGGGTTCATTAATCTAATTCTTTTTTCCCTTCCCCATTGGTCATCCTGTCCATTTTTAATAACTATATTAGTATTCCAACCTTCCCATTCTGGATTAGAATATAGATTAAATGGAGCTTTGCGCATCATTCTCGTATTAGGTTCGTCTTTACATTTCTGGTAACACTTCTCTACTACTTTCATAAATTTTTCCGGTTCAGCAACTTCAATTTTTTTATGTCCTCGTACTACAATAGCTTTTAATTTTTTATCTCCCATCACACAACCAACTCCTGAACCACCAGCAGCTTTTGCTGTATCAATAATAATTGCCGAACCTCTAACTTTATTTTCCCCTGCAGGTCCAATCAAAGCAATCTTTATATCATCATCACCGATTTCCTGCCGTAATATATCTTCTGTTTCGAAAGTATTCTTGCCCCATATAAAACTGGCGTCTCTAATTTCAACCTTATCATCATTTATATATAAATAAATCGGGTTTTTTGATTTACCGACAATAATCAGGTTATCATATCCTGCGTATTTTAATTCCGGTCCCCAAAAACCACCTACATTGGCCGAACCTTTCCCTCCACTAAATACATTTATTGTTGAGATATCTACCCTGCAAGCACCGGGAGTTATTGTTCCAACTAAAGACCCTGCACCAAAACAGAGAAGATTCTCAGGGTCATACCATTTTACTTTAGGTTCTATTTCATTAATCATAATAAGGGAATTAATTCCCCTACCACCCAATGTTTTTTTCGCATAACTTTTAGTTTCTTCAGTCCATATCTTCTTATTGGATAAGTCTATCCGTAAAATTCTACCTGCAAGACAACCTTTAACATCTCCTCTTTTAATCATATTCTTTTACCTCTTGTTCATTGGCGTTATTGTTTAAAATTTGAAGAGCTCCATACGTACAATATTTTACACATAAAAGTCCTTCCTCACCCATGCATTTATCACAGGTTGCATCCATGTGCCATTTTATGGTTCCATCTTGGGGATTGCGAGAGACAGTGATGCTGCTTCGTTCAGGCCAGAAAGTTTTAGTATAATGAAAGGAACAGGCTAATTGGCAGGTTTTACAGGCATAACATAAATTACCATTTCTAACAATCTTCATAATTTTTCCTTTTGTACTGCAAAATTACAGATTATTATACAGTAAAAGTGATACTACTAAAAATAACAATAATTTCATATATTATAATCATGGCTGATTGTTATTTCAAATTATATAATTAATAATTATTTTCTTTTAAAAAATACAAAGGGGCTGTAAATTGATTACAACCCCTTTGTAAAAAATACTATCTTTTCTTCCATTCCGGAGCTGGATAAATTGGAGCATTTTCCTGGGAAGACTCAGGGTAAACAACTACGTATTTACCATTCTGGACTTGTACAACGGGATGCAGCCATTTAATATTTTGACCTTTTTCATTAAAGGCAATGGCCGGCCAAGTTGAAAGCTCAACATCCAAACTCGACAGAGCATCTCTAACTTTTTCTGTCTCGATTGAATCTGCTTTTTCTATAGCCAACTGTAATAATGTTCCTGCAGCACTTGCACTGGATACATGGTATTCCGGCATATAATCTTCGCCAAATTTATCCTTGCAAGCCTGAACATAATCGGCAGTAGTTCCAAAAACCGCATCTTCATTTTTCATATTCGGCAGCCACCATTCTCCCTCAAAGACATATTCAGCATCTGCTCCTAATTCTTCTATAAAACTGGGAATCATGACTCCGACCGAGAATGCGTACATTTTTGGATTAATGTTTAATTCCTTGCATTGTCTCATGACCATTAAAGCATCCGCTGTATAACCTGCGTCAGCAAGAATATCAGGATTCAGGTTTTTTACTTTAGTAAGCAAAGCAGATATATCGGTAGCACCGGCAGGGTATTTTTCAAATAGAACAACATCAAATCCCAATTCTATACACTTATCTCTAAATCCTTCGGCACAACTTAACGGAAAAAGATCATTTGCTGTTATAATAGCTACCGTTTTAGGCTTCGGGTCTAAATTCTCTGCCAAGTAAGCAATGGGGACCATTAACATTGGAGCCGGCGGAAGAACGGAAAATACATTTTTATATCCTCTATTGTACACTTTGGTAGCATTTGCTTCCGGAGCTATGGTAATTATATCGTATTTTTCTCCGATTGCTGTAGTAGCAAAGGTAATTGAACTGGAAAATGGACCAAACAAAAAGTCTACTTTGTTCTGAGTAATCAATTTTTCCGTAAGCTTTGCACCCCGTACAGGAGTACTCTCGTCGTCATAGTAAACCATCTTTACTTGGTAATTTTTGCCTCCGGCATTAATACCACCATGACTGTTTACCCAGTCTTCCCAGACTTCATATCCTTCCTTTACTAATCTACCTTCATAGGCCATCTTACCAGTTAAGGAAACTGCAGCTCCAATCTTGATGACACCATCTGAAGCAAAAGCAGTTCCTACTAATCCAACTAACAAAACACTAATCAATATTATCGAAACTAATATTTTTTTCACTTTTCTATCCTCCATTTTATTTTAAAATTATTTTTACTTGTGCACAACAAACTTTCTATTCTTTTCATTTATCACCCCTTTCTTTAGTTAATATTGGGAGAATCACTCTTGCAGGTATTATGCTTTCATTTTGATTATGTTAGTTTATATTCCCAGATAGGCAGTTTTTATATGTTCATTTTTGGCTAATTTATCAGTTGTATCGTGAATAGAAACAACCCCAGCTTCTAAGACATATCCTCTATCTGCTATATCTAAAGCGACTTTAACATCTTGTTCAACTAATAATATGCTAATCCCTCTTTCCTTTCTTAATTGATCGATAATTTCTATTAAATCATCTACAATAACCGGGGCTAACCCTAAAGAAAGTTCATCAATGATAAGTAATGTGGGATGGGACATTAAAGCTCTTCCTATAGCACACATTTGCTGTTCTCCACCTGATAAATTCCCAGCAAGTTTTTTTCTATACCCTTTTAGAACTTTAAATAGTGAATATACAAGATCTAAATCTTCTTTTACTCTTTTATCATATTTTCTTTGAAAAGCACCCATTAAAAGATTGTCTTCTACAGTTAACCCAAAAAATAAATGTCTTCCCTCGGGGGCAAAACCAAGTCCCATTTTTATTCTTTCCGGAGAAGCCATTTTGGTTATATTATTGCCTGAATAAAATATTTCACCTTTGGAAGAGGGAATAATTCCTACAATATTCTTTAATAGTGTACTTTTTCCTGCTCCGTTTGCGCCGATGACACATACAACTTCTTTCTCTTTTAATTCCAAATTTACATCCCATAAAACTTGAATTGCACCATAACCTACATCAAGATGAGAAATTTTTAATAATGAATTATCCTTCATTGTTTGCCTCCTTAATCCCCTTGGCATATCTCTTACCCAGATAAGCTTCAACAACCGCTGGATCGTTTACTACTTCTTGGGGAGTACCTTCTACTATCTTTCTGCCGTGGTGTAAAACTACAATTCTATCAGAAATTCCCATAACTGCTTTCATAATATGTTCAATATATACTATGGTTAAGTCTTTTTCCAGCCTGATTTTTTTTACTAAAATACTTGCTTCTGTAACTTCTGTTGGATTTAAACCGGCCATAACCTCATCTAAAAATACAACTTCGGGTTCCATAGCTAATACCCTGGCAAATTCCATTTTCTTTAAATCAGGTAAGGTAATATCGCTTACTAAAAAATCTTTTTTGCTTTCCAAGCCTACTAATTTTATTATTTCTTTGGCTCTTTTAGAGGCATTTTTCATATCAGTATTCCTTTTATCTCTTCCATATAGGGAGCCGACCAAAACATTTTCCTCTACGGTCATTCCTATTAAAGGTTTTACAACCTGAAAGGTACGGGTTAATCCCATCCTTGCTATCTGATAAGGTTTTAAATTGCTTATATCTAAATCTTTAAAAATTACTTTACCATCAGTTTTGGAGTAAGCACCCGTAGCAAGATTAGTAAGGGTGGTTTTTCCAGCACCATTGGGGCCAATTAACCCAATTATCTCACCCTTCTTTACTTCAAAACTAACCTCATCTACTGCCTTTAAAGCTCCAAAATGTTTACTTAAATTCATTATTTTTAAAATTGTATTATTTCCCCCCACCTTAAATGCTCACCCTCTTTCTTGCTCTTATTTTTTTTCTTTTTATAAAATCAGCAATGGTACCACTAACTCCTTTGGGAACAAAAAACACTATGATAATAATGATAATTCCTAATGCAGCAAGATGATATTCGAGAAAAGCGCTCCAAGCTACTTCTGCAAACAGTTCAATTATAAAGGCACCAATTATGGGGCCTAAAATACTCCCAGCTCCTCCAATCAACATAATAACAACAGTATTTACGGCAATCATGACATCAAAAACTTCATCAGGAGCGATAAATGACATCCAGTATGCATAAAGAGCACCGGCTATACTGGTAAAAAGAGCACTTATAGCCCAGGCAACTACTTTATGATATGTAGTATTAATTCCCATAGAAATTGCTGCTTCTTCATTTGCTTTTATACTTCGAATTCCAAAGCCAAATCTTGATTTTATTATAAAATATAAACTCAAGGTAGTAATTACCATTAAACCAAACATGGCCAAATAGAAGTAATTATATACTATACTCGGATCCTTATCTATAATAGGTAGAGTAGTACCCATAGCCCCTCCGGTTATCTCAGTAGCGTTTTTCACTACTGATAAAATTGCTGCGCTCATGCCAATGGTAGCTATAGCAAAATAATGACCCCTAAGCCTAAGTACCGGAAGTCCCAATAAAATACTAAATAAAATGGCAGTAATAGCAGCTAAAGGGACAACAACTAAAAAAGGCAACCCCTTACTCATGCCAATCGCAGTAACATAAGCTCCTATCCCAAAAAACATTGCATTTCCAAAAGGAAGATAACCCATATAACCGGACATAATATTCATTCCTTGGGCAATTACCGCATACATAAAGATGGTAGTAATTACCCGAACCATATAGCCTGATAAAAAACGCGGTAAAAAAATAAATAAAACTACTGCTATTATTAATAAGAAAATATTTACTTTTTTATTATTTGACACCTATCTCAACCCCTCCTCTTTCAAATTATTCCTAAATTAACCAAAAAACTTTTTTCCCATAAGTCCATAAGGTCTCCAGAGCAAGACGGAAACCATAATTACCATACCGATAGCTTCTTGCCATTGTGAACCGAGAAAACTTGCTCCCGCAGTCTCTGCAAATCCCAAAAGTAAACCTCCGGCAGCTGCGCCCCAAATATTTCCTAAACCGCCCAATATTGCAATAATAAACACTTTTCCTACGAGGGGTCCTAAAAGATGAGGAGAAAAACTATAGATACTCGCCCAAAGCGAACCGGTTAATCCTGCCAAAGCAGTTCCTAAGGCAAAATTAATCATATACATTTTTTCCACATCCATCCCTACTGCCTGTGCGCCTTCTTTGTCTAAGGCAACTGCCTGAATTCCTTTTCCGATTTTTGTATTCATCATAAAAAGATAAGTTAAATAAATTAATATTCCTGCAGTAATAAAAGTTAAAAATTTAGTTAAGGGAATATAAACATCGCCTAATTGAAAATTACTACCGGCATAAGCAAGGCGAATAGTACGATAATCAGCAGACCACACTTTCAATATAATATTTTCTACTATTAATCTAACTGCAAAAGTTAAAATAAGGGTAAAAACAATTCCACCTTTCAGAAAGGGTTGTAAGAGTCCGCGGTATATTATTGCTCCTATTACGAAAAGAATAGCCCCGGACATTATCATGCTAATAAACGGGTCTATATGGAAAAAATTAAAAAATTCCAGGGAAATATAAGAACCCAACACAACCATTGCCCCGTAAGAAAGATTAATTATTCCGCTAATCCCCCATTGCAAGGAAAAACCTATACCCATTAGGGCATATAAGCCTCCCAGGAGGGTAGCATTCATTAACATTTGTAAGCCCATATATACTTTCTCCTTTTTTTAGATTTGAATATCAAATTTCTCAAATATCATAAATCATATCTTAGTCTTTTATTAAACCAATTATATCTTTAATGGAATTATATTTTTTTTCTTTTAAATATCTCTTAATCTCTGAAATAATTTCTAACATTACGTAAGGATTACTAAAATTGGCTGAACCTACTTGTATTGCACTCGCACCTGCAAGAAACATTTCTATTGCATCTTTTGCACAACAGACACCTCCTACTCCAATAATAGGTATGTTAACAACTTGTGCAGACTCCCAAATCATTCTAACCACTATAGGTCTTATAGCTGGGCCAGATAATCCTCCAATGTTGTTTCCTAAGCGTGGTATCTGCTTATCAATATCTATCGCCATACCCATTAAAGTATTAGCAATATTTATAATATCTGTACCCGCTTTTTCCGCAGCCAAAGCCATTTCTTTTATGTCAGAAACATTTGGTGATAATTTAGCAATAATTGGTTTTGTAGTACTTTTCTTTATATTAACGATTAATTCGTATAATTTTTTCTTGTTATTACCAAAAGGAATCCCGTTATTTAAATTAGGACAAGAAAGATTTATTTCTAATGCTGAAATTTCTTTAATTTTATTTAGACGTTCGGCTAAATTACAAAAATCTTCAATAGAATTCCCTGTAAGACTAACAATAATAGTATCGTTAGTCTTTTGCAATAAAGGTAGATCTTCTTTTAAAAAATATTCTACGCCTTTAGAAGGTACACCGACTGCATTTAATAATCCACAATCGGTTTCACAAATCCTTGGCTCAGGATTTCCTTCTCTTCCTTTGAAAGCAATACTTTTAGGTACTACTGCTCCTAACCTATTAAGTTCGTTTTCATTTAATAAAGTACACTTCACATCAAAGGTACCCGAGGCAGGCATAATTGGATTTTTTAAATGTAAGGGACCTAAGTCAACTTCTAAACCCACTTCTTTAGTCATTAAAAATTACCTCTTCCACTGGAAAAACAGGTCCTTCCTTGCAAACCCTTTTATAACCGTCCTTGGTTTTACAAACACATCCTTTACAAGCACCTATACCACAAGCCATATGTTCCTCTAAACTTACAAAGGCTAAAAAATTATATTTTTTTTGTAGATTTCTTATGTGCTTAGCAAGCCTTTTTGATCCGCAAGTATAAACAATATCAATTGCTATTTCTTTTAATATTTTCTCTAGAAAATTAGTGACTTTCCCCTTTGC
>DPXH01000180.1:0-4113 GCA_003527405.1 Candidatus Sediminicultor tertius
AAGATTTGAGAGATCCTTATATCTTTCAAGATATGGAGAAAGCTGTTGACAAAATATTAAGCGCGATAAATAATGATGAAAGAATATTGATTTACGGGGATTATGATGTCGATGGAATCACTAGCGTTGCCTTATTGTTTTCAATTTTAAGAGAGTTTACCACCAATTTGTACTACTATATACCCAATCGCTTTCAAGAGGGGTATGGACTAAATGAAGAGGCCATAGACATTGCTTTTAAAAATAATATTAGATTAATCATTACTGTTGATTGTGGAATTAGTTCTGTTTCTGAAATAGAGAAAGCAAATAATTACGGTATAGATGTTGTAGTTACCGACCATCACCAACCTCAAAAAGACATTCCTTCTGCAATAGCAATAATAAACCCTAAATACGATACAAATTATCCTTTTAAGGAATTGGCAGGAGTGGGTGTAAGTTTTAAAGTGGCTCAAGCCCTATATTCAAAATTGAAAAAAAATCAGGATGATTTATGGAGTCTGCTTGATTATGTTGCATTGGGGTCGATTGCTGATTCCGTTCCTTTTATCGATGAAAATCGTATTTTAATTAAATACGGATTAAAGGCGCTTAATCAAACTAAGAAAGAGGGTTTGAAGGCATTAATAAGGGAGAGCGGAGTAAATTGTGGTAATTTAGGAACTAAAGAAGTTAATTTTGCTCTTGCTCCCCGAATAAATGCTGCAGGAAGGTTAGGTGATTCTAAACTAGCCTTAGAATTATTGCTAACTGATTCTGAATATAAAGCTAAACATTTATCCCGAAAATTAAGTGAAATAAATAAACATAGACAGGAAATCGGAGATAATATTTTAAGAGAAGCCAGGGAACTTGCTTCCATACAAATAAAAGAAGAAGATAATAGAGTATTAGTTCTTGCGTCGGAAAATTGGAATCAAGGGGTAGTTGGCATAATAGCCTCCAGATTAACAGATGAATTTAATCGTCCTGCAATTATTATTTCCAAAAAAGATGGAATAGCAAAAGGCTCAGGGAGAAGTATTAAAGGTTTCCATTTATATAAGGTTTTAGAATCATGTCAGGATATTTTAATAAATTTTGGTGGGCACGAGTTAGCCGCAGGTATTACTATAGAGTCGAATAAAATTCCCGAGTTTAAATTAAGGATAAATAAAATATCTCAAGATTTTATTAAAGAAGACGATTTAAGTCCGGAACTAAAAATAGATGCCCAGATTTCGCTAAGAAATATTAATTTTGGCTTGGTAAAAGATATTAATGTTTTAGAGCCGTTTGGGATTGGGAACCCTCAACCTGTCTTTTGTAGTTACAAAAATATAATATCTGATTGGAGGGTGGTTGGTGAAAAGAGGGAACACCTAAAAATAAAAATCAGGGAAGAGAACAGAACATTAGAGGGGATAGGATTTAAATTAAGTAGAATAGGAAACCAAATATTTTCTGGAAACAAAGTAGTAGATTTAGCTTTTAATATTGAGCTGAATAAGTGGAACGGAACGGAAAATGTTCAATTAAATATAAAAGATATAAAAACTATTTTTTAGGAGGCAGACAAAAGTGATAGATTTAAAAGAAAAAATTAGAAATATTCCGGATTTTCCGGTAAAAGGCATCCAATTTAAAGATATTACTACTCTACTGAAAGACAAAGAAGCATTTAAATATAGTATTGATGAAATAACCAAGTATTGTAGCAAATACCAAATTGATTATATTGCGGGAATAGAAGCCCGTGGTTTTATTATAGGTGCTCCGGTAGCCTATCAATTAGGAATTGGATTTTTACCCGTAAGGAAACCAGAGAAACTCCCCAGCGTGGTAGAAAGAGTTTCCTATCAATTAGAGTATGGTGAGAATATTTTGGAAATACACAAGGACGCTATAGATAACGGAGATAGGATTATGGTTATCGATGATCTTTTAGCTACGGGAGGTACCACGGCAGCAGTATTTAAACTGATTGAAAGATTGGGAGGAAAGGTTGTAGGCGCTTCCTTTATAATTGAACTTGAATTTTTAAATCCTCGAGAAAAATTAGAGGGATATGATATTTTTTCTCTGGTTCGATATAATTAATTAGTATCTCGTATCGCGTGAATCGTATCTCCTATATTAGCGTAGAGCGTGCAGCGTTTAGCGTATAGGTGCGGGTAATAAGTGTAAGGAAAATACAAAATACAAGACCCATTAGTTGTTAGTTTCAAATACAATTTTTAGTTATCATTATACAGCTAAAAGCTAAAAGCGAAAAACCATAATTCAAAACTCAAAACTTTTTTCTCGTATCTTGTGTAGTGTATTGTGATATTAGCATATAACATATAGTTTTTAGAGTAAGGGGCGGATTTATCGAACCCCTTGTATTTCTTTTTGGCTATATATTCGATACTCAATACTATATACTGTTTTTCTATACGCTACCCGCTATACGCTAATTTAATACTAACGACTATTCACTATCAACTATCGACTAATAAAGAAGGTGTAAATCATTTCTCAATTAATTTTAATGAGATATATCTTAAAAAGAATATCCCAATATGCTCCTCAAGCCGATCTAAGCTTGGTAAAAAAAGCCTACAGATATTCTGCAAAAGCCCATCGGGAACAAAAGAGATATTCCGGGGCACCTTACATCTCACATCTTTTAGAAGTAGCTAAAATATTGGCTGATTTGGAGCTTGACGTAATTACTATTGCAGCTGGGATTTTGCATGACATAATAGAGGATACTGATACCCCATTATCTACCATTAAAGAAGAGTTTGGCGAAGAAATAGCAATGTTGGTTAATGGTGTCACTAAATTAAGCAAAATATCTTTCAAAACTCTGGAAGAACAGCAAGCCGAAAATTATCGTAAAATGTTTTTGGCTATGGCAGAAGATGTAAGAGTTATTTTGATAAAATTAGCAGACCGCTTGAACAACATGAGAACTCTGCAATTTATACCACCCCACAAGAGAGTAAAAGTAGCTCGAGAAACACTGGAAATTTATGTTCCTATCGCTAATAGGTTAGGTATTTCCAGGGTTCAGTGGGAGTTAGAAGACCTTTCTTTGCATTATTTAGAGCCAATGAAATATAGAGAGGTGGTTAATAGAATTGCGAAAAATCGCCTGGAAAGAGAAAGTTATGTCGAATCGATTAAGGAGATTATAAAAAAAGAGATACAAAAGGTAAAAATAAAGGCAGAAATTCAAGGTCGCCCGAAAAATATCTATAGTATCTACAAAAAGATGGAGAAGGGGAAAAAAGATTTTTTTCAGATATATGATTTAATTGCAATTAGGGTAATTTGCAATTCTGTCAGGGATTGTTATGCGGTTTTGGGGTTATTACATTCAATTTGGAAACCTATGCCCGGTAGATTTAAAGACTATATTGCTATGCCCAAATCAAATATGTATCAGTCTTTACACACCACAGTGGTAACTCCCAAGGGAGAGCCTTTAGAAATACAAATTCGTACCTGGGAGATGCATAAAACTGCTGAATACGGAATAGCTGCTCATTGGAAATATAAAGAAAAAGTTGATTTAAAAAAGGATAAGAAATTAGAGGAGAGACTTTCTTGGTTGAGACAGATATTGGAATGGCAGAAAGATTTGAAAGACCCCAAAGAATTCATGGAAAATTTGAAAATAGGTCTTTTTCAGGACGAGGTTTTTACTTTTACTCCCAAAGGTGATGTGAAAATACTGCCTTTGGATTCTACTCCTATAGACTTTGCTTATCTTATTCATACAGACGTAGGGCATAAATGTGTAGGAGCAAAAATTAATAAAAGGATAGTTCCTTTAGATTATAAATTAAAGAGCGGAGATATCGTAGAGATATTAACTTCTAAATCAAGCCGGGGTCCTAGTAGAGATTGGTTAAAGATAGCCAAGACATCAGGGGCAAAAAATAGGATTAAAATCTGGTTTAAAAAGGAGATGCGGGAAGAGAACATTCAAAAAGGAAAGGAACTTTTTGAAAAGGAGATGGAAAAATATAAAATTGAAACCTCTTCCGAGCTTACTAAAAAACTAAAAGAAGTGAGTATTGAATTAGGTTTTACCGAATTAGAATCAATGTTTGAAAATATTGGATACGGTAAATTAAC
>DPXH01000180.1:4511-4961 GCA_003527405.1 Candidatus Sediminicultor tertius
GATCAAGGAATAAGAGTTCAAGGAATCAATGATATGATGATAAGATTTTCTCGATGTTGCAATCCCGTTCCCGGTGATGAAATAATTGGTTATATTACCAGAGGGAGAGGTGTATCTATACACAAGGCAGATTGTTCTAATGTAAAATTTATTTCTGCTGAAAAAGAACGGTTGGTTAAAGTAGAGTGGATAAAGACAGAAGAGCTGTTTTATCCGGTAAAAGTAAAAATAATAGCTGATGACCGCCCAAATTTAGTATCTGATATCATGTTAATTTTTTCTAGCCTTAAAATTACAGTCACTGCCATAAATGCCACGACTGATAAAAATAATATTGCTAATATAGATGTAACACTCTCTATCAACAATCTTGGCCAGCTTCAAGAAGTAATAAAGAAAATAAAAAAAATAGATAGTGTGTTAACTGCAAAAAGAATAGAAACTTTTTAA
>DPXH01000015.1:0-2599 GCA_003527405.1 Candidatus Sediminicultor tertius
TAGATTTGACAGGAAATAAAAAATATGTTATATATAGACTGACGGTCAGTCTATATATAAAAGGTGAGATAATTATGGCAAGAATCATCAAAAAATATGATGAACGTAGAACAGAATTTCTAAATACTGCACAAGAATTATTTTTTACCAAGGGATATGAACAAACGGCAGTTGAAACCATTATTAAAAAAATGGGATTATCTAAAGGTACTTTTTATTATTACTTCAAATCCAAAGAAGATTTATTGGATGCATTGATTGAAAGATTGAGTGAAAAAATTTTAGAAGAAGTAAGAAAAATTGTAGATAGAAAAGATTTAGATGCTGTTACCAAGTTAAACAAGTCTTACGTTGTGACTAGAAGCGTAAAATTAGAAAATTTAGAATTGTTAAAAGTATTGCTAAAAATGCTTTATGATGATAAAAATATATTATTTAGATTTAAAATATATAGGAGCAGTACAGAGATATTAGCACCTGAATATAGCAAAATTATCAGGCAAGGCATAAAAGAAAAAGCATTCAATACACCATACCCGGATGAAGCTGCCAGGTTGATTTTTGAAATAGCTTATACGTTCAGTGAAAGGATTCCTGACCTTATCTTAGGAAGTGATAAAAATCCGAAAAATCTGGATAAAGCTGAAAAAGAATTCAGAGTTTATGAAAATGCAATAGAAAGAATTATTGGTGCTGAAGAAGGAACGGTTAAAATTGTTAATCGAAATGTTTTAAATTATTTTCATGAAAAAATAAACATGTGAAGAGATTAAAAAAATTCAAGATTTTTAATGGCAAATTACAGGAATATGTTCACGTGATAAATAATTAAAATATAAAAAGGAATCATTAATGTATTCAAATTTTTAATAAAGGAGGAAAATTAAATGGCTTTATTGGAATTAAAAAAGGTGAAAAAGGTTTATCGGCAAGGGAAAATTGAAGTTCCGGCTTTGCGAGGTATTGACCTGACGGTAGAACGGGGAGAATTTACCACTATTTTCGGTCCTTCCGGCTCCGGGAAAACTACTCTTTTAAATATGATTGGTTGCCTGGACACCCCTAGTGAAGGAGAAGTAAAGCTTAACGGAGATGAGGTAAGCACACTTTCCCAAAAACAATTGGCCATGGTCAGGCGTTACAACATCGGTTTTATCTTTCAAGCCTACAACTTGATCCCAGTTTTAACCGCCTACGAAAATGTTGAATTTGCCATTCGCCTTATAGACCATTCGAAAGAATCGCAAATTAAAGAGAAGGTATTAAATATTTTAGAGGCTGTTGGTCTTATAGGATTGGAATCCCGAAGGCCGAATGAACTTTCCGGTGGGGAGAAACAGAGAGTAGCCATCGCCAGAGCGTTAGTGAAAGAACCCAAGCTTATCCTGGCGGATGAACCAACTGCCAATCTTGATTCTGAAAATGCTGCTGGTGTTATAGACATTATGAGGAAAATGAATAAAGAATTAAACACCACTTTTATCTTTTCTACCCACGACCCAATGGTCATGAAATATGCTAACAGATATATTAACCTGAAGGATGGTATGATTTCTGCCGATGAAAGGAGGGGATAAAAAATGTTTAGCTTTAAACTCGGGCTAAAAAACTTAACCCGTCAAAAAAGGAGAAATATACTTATAATTTTTGTGATTGCCTTTGCATTTTCCAGTTATTTACTTATGGATTCTATTATGAACGGTATGGAAGAAATGTCTTTTGATAATATAAAAAATTACGATACAGGGAATATTCAAGTAGCTTATCCTGAATACTGGGAAGACAAAGATGAACTACTCCTGGAAAATTTGATTTATTTAAATCAGGACATGGAAGAGAGCATAAAGAACACCGATGGAGTATTGGGAATGTCTCCCGAGCTAAGATTTAAAGCCAACCTTAATAATGGGATTGATGAAGTTGCAGTTCGAGGTGTGGGTATCTCTATAGAGCAATATAACGAAGTTTTTGCGACCCAAAATTATGTCGTTGAAGGTTCGATGTTCGCCCCGGGCGAATCAAAGGCGGTCATAGGAACAAGCTTAGCCGAATTGATGGATCTAAAAGTGAATGACTATATTACACTTCTGGTCAGGACAAAAGAGGATACCTTTAATACCATTGATATTGAGATTGCGGGTCTGGTAAGGGCTCCCAATCCGATGATTAATAACGGGATTGTTTTTGTTCCTCTGGATGTTGCACAAGAGGCATTAAACGTGGATAACGGGGTTAGTCTATTCGCCTTGAAAACAGTTTCCGGAGAAGAGGACAGAATCATCAAAGAATTAGCGGAACGCTTTAAAAATAAAAACCTGGATTTAAAAGCATATTCCTGGAAAGAATCTGCTGCATCTGTCATCGCTTTAAGTGCTGCCAAGAAGGGTGGAATCGGGGCTGTTCTGTCAGTCGTTCTTCTTATCGGTATGCTGGGGATTATCAATAATGTTATCCTGTCTGCCCTGGAGAGAACGGAAGAAATCGGTATGATGAAAGCCCTGGGAATGAGAGAGTGGGAGATTGTTTTTGTCTTTATGGTAGAGGCAACCGGTATAGGTGTCCTTGGTGGATTAGCCGGATGTTTACTTGGATATGCAGG
>DPXH01000015.1:2981-3849 GCA_003527405.1 Candidatus Sediminicultor tertius
TTTGGCATTCCCATTCTCGATAGAATTTATGGAACCTGGAATTATCCTGCTTTCAGTTTCTTGTTTATTTTAGGCGTCATTATCGCAGTCTTATCCAGTATATTACCGGCATATTGGGCAGCACATAAAGACCCGGTAAAAGCTATCTATCATCGATAAGGAGGTAAAGAATGAAATTTTTATGGAACTTAGCCAGAAAGAATCTATCAAGATCCAGAATAAGAACATCAATTTCTATTGTTGCTATTGCCTTTGCTATTTTTGCCGTGGTCTTTGCCCGTGGATTAATCAGTGGAGTGTTGGAGTCTTTTTTTGAAAATCATATCCACTATAAAGCCGGACATATACGGGTTATCAATGAGGAATACAAACTAAAAGAGCGCCTTATGTCTTTAAATTATTCTTTAGACGGATTTAACGGTGAAGGTTACTCAGAGATGAGTGAAAAAATAAAGTCAGTGGAAGGGGTGGAACAGGTTGTTCCGCGACTTAAATTTGGTGCCATGGTCATCCTGGAAGATGAATTGGTCGGTATGATGGGATGGGGCATTGATCCCCTTGAGGAAATAAAATTTATGGGAATTGATAAAAACATCACCGAGGGAAGGATGGTTCAGGAGGAAAATAAGGAAGTTGTTATGGGCGCCGGACTATTGAAAAAAATAGGTCGGGAAGTAGGAGAGAAAGTCACTATTTTATACTCGACTCCCTTTGGTTCCTTTAAAGGTTCTACTTTTCAGATTGTCGGGAAATATCAAAGTGATATTCAGGGAATGAATGATAAACTTTTCTTCCTGCCATTAGGCCAGGCCCAGAGGATTTTGGAAATGCCGGGTGAGGTAACAGAATTACTTTTAATTACTTCAGA
>DPXH01000015.1:4248-4785 GCA_003527405.1 Candidatus Sediminicultor tertius
CTTTGGAATAAGGATTATGAACTGATTGAGCTTTTTGATTTTGCGGTTAAAATGTACAATTCCATCTATGTGTTTATCATCATATTGGCCTGTTTTGTATTGGTGAATACGCTGATCATGATTGTCAATGAGCGTACCCGTGAAATCGGGATGATGAGTGCCCTGGGTTTGAAGAGCAGAGAAATATTGTATCTATTTACCATTGAAGGAGCAATTATCGGCATACTTGGCAGTGCATTAGGTGCTGTAATGGGCGGAATAATAACCAGGGTTTTCTCCGTTGTCGGCATCGATTATTCCGCGGCTTTCGAGGGAGTGGACAGTACAGTATGGTTGATGAGCCCGATTTATTACACCGTCTTTAGTTTGGAAAATCTTGTGTTTTGCTTTGTATTAGGGGTAGTTATTGTCACTATTGCCTGTATTATCCCGGCAAGGAAAGCTGCTAAACTTGAACCGACCGAAGCCTTAAGACAAATATAAAAATAGCGGAAAACTGAAAGCTGAAAACGCAAAAGACAAAGCGTATCTCGTATC
>DPXH01000015.1:4953-5104 GCA_003527405.1 Candidatus Sediminicultor tertius
CATTAGGGGTAGTTATTGTCACGATTGCTTGTATTATCCCGGCGAGGAAGGCCGCCAAACTTGAACCGACGGAAGCATTGAGACAAATATAAAAATAGCGGAAAACTGAAAGCTGAAAACGCAAAAGACAAAGCGTATCTCGTATCTCGTG
>DPXH01000015.1:5133-5394 GCA_003527405.1 Candidatus Sediminicultor tertius
GGTAATAAGTGATGAGCAACAAAACAAGTAACAAGTAATGAGTAATATATAGGGGCTCGATTCATCGAGCCCGTAAGAAATTAAGATGTTATTGTGAGGAGCGTAGTAAGCCTGCCCCAGCGAAAGCAGGGGAAGCAATCCCAACACGAGATTGCCACGCTCCGATAAATCGTGGCTCGTAATGACATTAAACAAGTATATTGTCTTCCATCCAACTTTACTCCTCCTTGAGGAGGGGAGGATTAAGGTGGGGGTGAAAAA
>DPXH01000200.1:0-2347 GCA_003527405.1 Candidatus Sediminicultor tertius
AGGGGTTCGATCCATTGAACCCGCAAGGACGGAACACTATTATGATCGTAACAGCCAGTACACAAAAAATAACCGATGCTCAAATTACCGAATATCAACCCCTGGTAAAGAGCATTGCCTATAAATTTAAAAATTCCGGTGAACCCTTAGAAGACTTAGAGCAAGTTGGTTACATTGGTCTAATTAATGCCATGAACCTTTACAATAAAAACCGAGGGATAAAATTTATTACCTATGCTACCTGGCTTATCTCCGGTGAAATCCGTCACTATATCAGAGACAAGCACCAGGTAATAAAAATTCCCGGTTGGATGTTAAAATTAAACAAAAAAATAGACGAATTTATAATTTCCTATAAAAAAGAAAATAATAGATTCCCTTCACTTTCTGAAATATCTGAAAAATTTAACCTAACCGAAGAGGGGATAGAAGAAATCCTGAAAGCTCGGGAAGCAGTTCAGATAGTATCACTTGACCAGGAACATAGAAAATACAGTTCTGACAGCTATCCCAATATAGAAAAAATAAGAAGTAAAAATTATGAAACCTTTAAACTACCAATGGAAGATATTATTGCTTTAAAAACTGCTTTTAGCAAATTAAAAAAATTACAGCAAAAAGTTATATATTACATTTTTGAAAAAGATTTAACTCAAACCAAAATAGCTCGCAAGTTGGGCATATCTCAAAGGCAGGTTTCCCGAATAAAAAATACTGCCCTTAAAGAATTAAAAGAAAATATCGAAAGAGATTAAAGGGCGGAGGGAACATCATTGTGGAATTAAATACACATAAAGAATTTAATGATGAACAAATTTTGAAATTCAGACCTTTAGTAAAAAATATTGCCTATAAATTTAAAAATTCCGGTGAACCATTGGAAGATTTAGAACAATTGGGATATATTGGCTTAATCAATGCTATAAATCTTTATAATCACCAAAGAAAAGTGAAATTTGAAACCTATGCCTCCTGGTTTATCTCCGGAGAAATCAGGCATTATATTAGAGATAAACACCAGACAATTAGAATTCCTCACTGGATAACTGAACTGAATAGAAAAATAGATGAATTTATTGTAAAATATAAAAAAGAAACTAAACAGATACCCTCCCTTAAAAAAATTGCAAAGGAGTTCAACCTTACCGAAGAAGGAGTTAAAGAGGTATTAAAGGCCAGAGATGTAGTCCATGTGGTTTCTATTGACCAGGATAATCGTAATTATGACTGCAATGAATATCCGGTATTAGAAAAAATAAAGAATGACCACTATAAAAGTTTTAGACTTCCGATAGAAGATTTAATTGCCCTGGAGCTTGCCCTAAATAAATTAAAAAATTTACAGCGTAAAGTTATCAACTATATTTTTATTAAAGATTTAACTCAAAATAAAACAGCTAAGAAATTAGCTATTTCTCAAAGACAGATTTCCCGAATAAAAAACGAAGCCTTAAAAACATTAAAAAAAGAATTAGAAAATGATTAATCTTTTCTGTCATAGCGAAGCGACCGTAGGGAGCATGGTAATCCCAAGCAGGGCAAGCTGCGTCTCTCCTAAAACGTAGGGGTTTGATTCCTGTCTGCGGGCATACACGCACAGGTAGACATCGAACCCGATACTACTTTCCTCCCCCTTGAGGGGGGGGATTAAGGTGAGGGTGAAAAATATTATTTCATCCCGTGCTTTTTTTATGTCATTCCCGTTGTTTTTTTATGTCATTCCCGCGGAAGCGGGAATCTATATTTCCTAATTTTTTTCTCTTAAGGGTAAGGAGTTCAATACAATGCTCAAAAAAAAGGCTGTAGTAAAATACCAAAATGGTGAAATTATAAAAGGTTGGGTTGAAGAGTTTCGACCCGACAGAGAATCATTTATATTATTCCCCCTTATTGAATACAGCCAAGAAGATAGAATAGAAATTAATTTTAATTCTCTCAAAGCAGTATTTTTTGTAAAAGATTTCGTCGGAGATAAAAATTATAAAAAAGTAAGAAGTTTTAATGTTGACCTTAAAATAACTCCCAGTCAACGTAAGTTAATTGTAAATTTTTTAGATGGTGAACATTTATACGGCACCAGTCATAGTTATGGCAGATACAAAGTAGGATTTTTTGTATATCCCATCGACCCAAAAGATAACAGTGAAAGAATTTTTGTAGTACATTCAGCAATAGAAAGCGTTCGCCTGATGAAAATCGAAATCTAAAGTAAAAATTGTCATTGCGAGGAGCGAAGCGACGAAGCAATCTCGTATAATAAATTATACAAAGAAAGGAACATAAAAATGATTGCAAACAAAATTGTAGTAAAATTTAAAGATGGAAAAATCGTGAAAGGCTGGTCAAC
>DPXH01000200.1:2719-3055 GCA_003527405.1 Candidatus Sediminicultor tertius
TTAGAAATAGAAATATCTTCCCTTAAAGCTGTCTTTTTTGTAAAAGATTATAAAGGAGATAAAAATTATAAAAAGGTAAGAACTTTTGACGGTTTTCCCAAAGGAATCCCCAGTCAGCGAAAAATAGTAATTATTTTTAAAGATGGCGAGAATTTCTACGGTACCACTCATAGCTATGACCCGGAAAGAAAAGGATTCTTTGTTTACCCCATAGACCCCAAAGACAATAATGATAGAGTTTTTGTAGTTAATCCAGCGGTAAATAGTGTTAAACTGCAAAAATTCAACAGCGAAGATTTCCAAATACACGTCTATGAAACCCTATAACCTTTTGTT
>DPXH01000200.1:3406-3681 GCA_003527405.1 Candidatus Sediminicultor tertius
AACGTAGGACAGGCGTCCCACCTGTCCTGCTAAAACGTAGCGGGTTCGATTCATCGAACCCGTGCACTTCTTCCGTCATTCCCACGGAAGCGGGAATCCATCCTTTCCTAAATTTCCTCCCCTTAATAATTTTTGACAATTATGTATCGTATATGATACCATATAAACAAATAAAATATCATTGTTACGTAAGTAGCGTGGTAATCTAATAAACAAATAGGTGATAAATATGAGCACTCAAAGAACACTTGTAACTTTAGAACCCCCCGTTAGGG
>DPXH01000096.1:0-1956 GCA_003527405.1 Candidatus Sediminicultor tertius
ATTGTTACGTAAGTAGCGTGGTAATCTAATAAACAAATAGGTGATAAATATGAGCACTCAAAGAACACTTGTAACCTTAGAACCCCCCGTTAGGGACTTAATAAAAAAAATGGCAAAAGAAAAAGGAATTTCAATTTCCAGTCTATGTAGAGATTTAATTTGTGAAGGATTAGAAATTTTTGAGGATAGATACTTCGATAGGATTGCATCTAAAAGGGAAGATAAATTTAATTGGGAAAATGGCTTACCCCATGAAGAAGTTTGGAATAAAAAACAAAGGTGAAAATTAAATATCATCCCAAAGTAAAAAATGAAGATATACCAAGATTGAGTTCTAATATTGCTGTAAGAATAGAAAATGCTATTATAAATCGTTTAATGGTTAATCCAATAAAGTATGGATTTTATCTTCGTGGAAGTTTAAGGGGTTATAGAAAGCTAAGAGTAGGGGATTGGAGAATTATTTATAGAATTGTTGGTAAAGAAATAAGAATAATTGCTATTGGTAATCGAAAAGATGTTTATAAATTTGCCAATATTAGAAAATAAAGGGGATTCCAACTTTAACTCCTCCTGATATGGGTGAAATTTTTCTATAATAAAACCGTAGGACAGGTGTCCCGCCTGTCCTACTTCTTTATTTCTCCCTTTCTTCAATTGCTTAATTGGCAAGTTAATCAATAGGTCAATCACTATATTGGTAAATTGTTTCACTTATACAAAAAATAATGAAAAACAAATTTGTTTATGTTATTATAATTATGGAAATATTTTTTTAAAATTATTATCAAAAATGCTGAAGAATGAAGAATATTTTAAAAAATGTTTTATCAGGCCTTCATGATAAAAACAAAATAGTTTTAAGAGAAAATGTCAAATAGTAAAATAAATAGATTTTTAATAGGGGATGAGATTACATGCGAGATGAAACTGCTGAATGGATTACCCAAGCGGAATATGATATCGATACAGCGAAGGCTATGTTTAAAGCGGGACGTTATATGTACTGTGTTTTTATGAGCCATCTTGCAATCGAAAAGTCATTAAAGGCTATAGTCGTTGAATGCCTCGGAGAAGCCCCTCCTAAAACACATAACTTGATTTATTTATTGAAGTTATGCAAAGTGGAGCTATCAGATTCTCAGGTAAGGTTTATAGCCCAGTTAAATACTGCGGCAGTGGCTACACGTTACCCGGATGAGCTTAAAATGTTAATTGAGCAGTATCCTTCATCGATTGCAGAAAAATATCTCGAAAATGCAAGGGAGGTGGTAAAATGCCTGAAACAACAAGTGAGCTAAACAATATTGTGTTGTCATTTATAAACGCCTTAAAATCTAAAGGTATAATACTTGAAAAAGTATATTTATATGGTTCCAGGGCAAGAGGCACTTCCAGGCCAGATAGTGATATAGATCTCATATTAGTTTCACCCAAGTTTTCCAAGATGCCTTTTTGGAAACGATGGGAAATTATCGGAAATGCATTGGCTGAAGTAATGGAACCGATAGAGGTTCTTGCCTTTTCACCCGAAGAATTTGAGGAGAAAAGAGAAAAACAGGCTGGCTTTTTGAAATATATTATGAAACAACCGGAAACAATTGATGTTGTTTTTTAACTTCCACAGTTTTATATCAGAAGAACCTATAAAAAAGTTCCTTTTTTACGGCAAAAGTAAGAATCTATCCTTTTCATCATTATCCTTACCAAGGTAGGACAGGCGTCCCGCCTATCTACTTCTTTATTTCCTCTCCTTACTAATTGGCTAATCGGTGAATCAATCAACTATCAAATTAACAATTTTGCTAATTTGATACATCCTGTCTAAAAACCCTACCATTTAGGAATAATATAAATATAACACTTACATTTTAGCTAAAAAATTCCCAAAGGTTATCCAATGAAAAACACAAAAGGTTTCACCTTAATAGAACTATTAGTAGTAATCGCAATTAT
>DPXH01000096.1:2358-2563 GCA_003527405.1 Candidatus Sediminicultor tertius
TTAAAGCCAATGCCGGAACTGTCCAAACTTTAATCCAGGCAGAACTTGCTGATAGAGATTTCACTGACCGTGACGAAGCTGTCTTATATATTGCAGAAAATGCCGGTTTACACAATCCTTTTAACGGAGTCGCTATGAATTTAGCAGGTTGGTTTCCAGAAAATGCTGATGCTCCCGGTGAAATACAAATTACTTTTTCTGAATC
>DPXH01000096.1:2963-3103 GCA_003527405.1 Candidatus Sediminicultor tertius
ATCAAAAATAATGAAAAATTAACTTTTTTATGCTATCATAATTATGAAAATTATATTTTTAAAATTTGTAAAAACAAAACGGTGAAGAATGAAGAATATTTTAAAGAATGTTCTCTCGGCCCTTTCTGATAAAAACATAA
>DPXH01000192.1:0-1043 GCA_003527405.1 Candidatus Sediminicultor tertius
AGGAAATATTTTTTCTTATTTTGCCTGACCCGATAACTACCCCGCCTTTTATCGGAAGATAAGAAGTGGATAATTTTAATTCACGCTTCTCTCCTTTAGATTTCAGTTCTTTATTTATATCTTCTATAAAGCTTTCGGATATTTTATCCCGATCTGAATGGTCAATAAAAATAGTTTCATCCCCGGTTTCAATATTATCTAATATCATTTTTTTTATAATATTACGATAATCCTTATCCTCCAATTTTAAAATACTTTCTGAAGCTTTATTAAAAACATCCTCAATGATTTTTTGTTTTTCCGATAAAATAATTTTTTTTGCTTCTAAATTAGCCTCGGTTAATATTTTACTTTTCTTTAAGGATGCTTCCTGGTTGTATCTGTATAATATTAGGTTTTTGATATTATCTGCTTCTTTTTTGCCTTTTTTTATAATATTATTTGCCTTATCTTCCGCTTGAGCAATAATTTTATCTGCTTGAATTTTGGCATCAGATATAATTTTTTCATTTATATCTTTAATAGTCATATAACATTCGTCCTTTTATAAATTTATTCCGTTGAAAAGTAACAGAGAAGCCAACAATGAGAATACGGCATAAGTTTCTACCATAGTAACCATTACTATTGCTTTTCCAATACCTTCCGGATTCCTGGCGGCTAAGCCTATAGCTGCAGCAGCAGTTTTCCCTTGATACCATCCGGAAAAGAAACCTACCACACCTACCGGTATACAGGAAAAGAATATCTGCCATCCCTGATCTAAGTCCAGGGGGATTGGTGAACCTCCAAGAATACCCGTTTTCATTAAGACCCAAAATCCGACCAGCAAACCATAGATACCTTGAGTCCCGGGAAAAGCTTGTAAAAATAATACCAAACCAAATTTTTCCGGTTCTTCGGTTAGTACTCCTATTCCGGCAGCTCCGGCTATGCCTACTCCGATACCGGAACCAGAACAAGCTAACCCGATAGCTATTGCAGAACCTAAGAATGCAATTACTATTCCTTGTGTAATCATGTTTTCCTCCTATTTCTAATTA
>DPXH01000192.1:1373-3769 GCA_003527405.1 Candidatus Sediminicultor tertius
CTAATTAATATTATTATAAATCAGTCGTTAGTGAATAGTCGTTAGTCGTTAGTATAAATTCAAGATGCAAGTTTTCAGTTTTCAGTTCTCGGTTTTCAGTAAGTAGGACATATTACCTGATCTATTAACTGGCAAACTGGTTAACCGGGTAACTGGATAACTAATATCCTCTACGCTAAACGCTACCCGCTCCACGCTATACTTGAACTTTTATATATTTAGTGATGAGTTTAAATGGTTTAAAAGGGGTTCCTCCACCTTCATAAAACTTAGTAAAATATTCTACGTATTGTAAACGAGTCGAATGGATAAATGCTCCCATACCGCTTATTACCAGATTAAACAGATGTCCAATAAGAAAAACTAAAGCTGCTAGAATAATTCCAATAAAAGGAATGTCTTTAAATAACATTACAAAATTATTAACCACCACTGCCAATACTGCGGTTGATAATCCCAAGGCAAATAGTCGTGAATAAGATAGAATATCGCTAAAATAGCCTATAGTATCATATAAACTCAGTACCCCACCGGCAGCTTTTAGTATAATATTCTTATTTGACCTTCCCTGGGTGATAACTATAGATAACAATCCCGCCCAAATTATATATTTTGTAATATCTATAAACCCTGCCAATGAACTAATAGCACTTGCTATTATAAATAGAAGTAATCCGGAAATTAATAACAACCATGAGCCTTGATCCATCAAGCCTGTTTTAATTTTATTTTCCTTAACGTTTGCAATAAATTTAATGATAATTCCGGTATAAATTTGAATTACTCCCAAAGATAGAGATATTAGTAATAGAGGCATGGGATTTTTTATCGGGTCGAGCAAGGCTATTGTATCTATTAAAAATGCTTTTATAAATAAAATATTCTCCGGAAGATAATTAAGGGTATCCCCCATCCAGCTGCCCATAATCGCCCCCATTATAAAAGTAGATAATCCACCCAAAAAGAATAATCTGAAAAATTTCTTTACCATTCCTTCAAATTTGAATTTTGCCAAAGCCCAGTAAGATAAAACAGCAATAACCAAGCCATAACCGGCATCAGATAAACACATTCCGAAAAAAATAAAATAAAAGGGAGCAAATAAAGGAGTGGGGTCAAATTCCCTATATTTGGGGATTCCATACAGTTCTGTTATCGATTCAAAAGGTTCTACAAATTTATTATTAGCTAAAGCAACCGGGATATCATCTTCTTCGTCGGGGTCGCTAAAGACTATCTCCAGCTCTTTTGTTTTATTAAATAGACTCTTTTTCATTATATCTATGTTTTTTTCTAAGATCCATCCTTCGATAATTATAACTTTTTTAGTCATCTTTAAATATATTTCTATATCTTTTCTGCTTTTTAGAAGAGTCAGGTAATCAAAGGCAAGATATAATGATAAATTCTCTCTATACAGTTTTCTGCTTGCGTCAGAAATTACTCTTCTCTTTTCTCTGATGCTTTCTAATTCCTCGGAAATATCTTTTAAAATATTTTTGGGGGTTTTTGTGAATTCTATGTGAACTTGCAAAGAATCAAAATTATACTTATCCAGTACCTTTTTGATGGGTGTATAATATTCGGTAATTGAAATAATTACTATCTTGCATTGTTTTTTATCTTCGGTAAATTTATTTATTTCAATCTCTTTTCCTATTTTTTTTACTTCTTCCAAGCATGAAACAAAATCTTTTGAGGGAAGAGTTCCTACGATGATTTTAGTACTTTTTGTTCCCTCTAAATCCTCTAGTTTTAAGTTTAATTCCTTCCACTCTTCTAATTGCTCTTGTATTTTTAGAATATGATTTTCTCTATTTTTCAGCTCTTTCAGTTTTCCGTCTAATTCTTTACACTTATCATAAATCTTTTTATAATTAAATCGAGAAAACAATAAAGGCAATTTTTTATAATCATAGACATTATCAGTAGTGAGTGTGGATATATCGGATTTTTTAGGTTTGTCTATAAAATTTGATAGATAATCTATACAGTATTTTACTTCCGGCAACGCGGATATACTTTCGGTATTATTTGTTTCATTAAAATCCGATAAACTTGACTTTTTTGATTTAGGTGTAACATCTGTTATTTGGACACAGCCCGTTTTTTGGAGTTCTTCAATAATTTCGTCCTTTAATTCAAGATGAGTAAAAATATTTACTTTTTTTACCTTGCAAACAGCCATTATTTACCTTCCACAACATTTTTAATTACTATTTTTACTGCTTTATCAATATTTTTTAAAGCTTTTTTACTTAGTTCTTCTTTTTCTCTTTCACTTTTTTTTATAATATTATCTGCTTCCGCCCTGGCTAATTTTTCTTCCTTTTCAATTATTATTTTTCCTTCTTTTATAGCTTCTTCTTTAATCCTTTCAATCAGTTTTTCTGCTT
>DPXH01000033.1:0-2260 GCA_003527405.1 Candidatus Sediminicultor tertius
ATATTTCTAAGGTTAAAGATTTGGTTGACGGCGGGGAGACCAGACAGGATTCTATATACAATGGCCTTAAGGCGTTGGATAAGGATACAGATATAGTAGTAATTCACGATGGTGCCCGGCCTTTAGTCGAAGAAACTATCATCCGGGATTCAATTGAAAATGCACAGAAATACGGAGCAGCAATTGCCGCTATTCCTATTAAAGATACCGTGAAAAAGGGTGGAAATAATTTTTTTATAAATAAAACTCTTAATCGAGAGGAGATTTGGAGGGCACAAACTCCTCAAACTTTTAAATATGATATAATTTTACCTGCCTATCTTCAGGCTTATAAGGAAAAATTTTTAACCACAGACGATGCTGCGATTGTTGAAAGATATGGGCATAAAGTAAAATTAATAATAGGTTCAGAGGAAAATATTAAAATAACCACTCCTTTTGATATAATTATAGCAGAGAATTTTTTAAAGAAGGGATTCAGCTTTAAGTTTAAATTATGAAAGAAATTGAAATAGATAGCTATTCCAAGATAAATCTGACTCTAAATATACTGGGAAAACGCCACGATGGATATCATAATATTGAAACTATAATGCAATCTATCAACCTTGCTGACAGAATATTTATTAAAGAAGGGAAAGAAGGGGTAAAGATAAAATGCAGCCATCCTCTGGTTCCCGTTGATACCCAAAGCTTAGCTTATAGGTCAGCAGAAAAGATTCTTAACCGATATAGAATAGTCAAGGGAGTTGAGATAGAAATTGATAAAAAAATTCCTTTGGCCAGTGGGATGGCGGGTGGTTCTGCTAATTCTGCGTCTATTTTAGTAGGAATAAATAAGCTTTTTGCTTTGAATTTAAGCAATAAAGATTTAAGGGGGATGGGTGAAGAGTTGGGCATGGATGTCCCTTTTTGTATCCAGAATGGTACTGCTCTTGCTTACCATAGGGGAGAAAAAGTAATTCCTCTACCTCCGATCAATCCACCACTGTGGATTATAATAATAAACCCTGGGTTTGAAATACCTACCAAGTGGGCCTATAATAATCTTGATTTAAGCCTAATTAAGAAAAAGAAGAACAATACTAAAGCTATGCTTGAAGCCTTAAACGAAGGCGAGGTTCGAGGAATTGCCAAAAATTTATTTAATTCTTTCGAAGGGTTGATAATTAAAAAATACCCGGAAATTGGGAAAATTAAAGATAGATTAATAGAAGAGGGTGCTTTGGGAGCTATTATGTCCGGCAGCGGGCCTACTGTTTTTGGAATAGCCCAAAACAAAGAACAGGCTTTAAAAATTCATAAAAAGTTAAAATCGGAATATAAATCAATCTGGGTAGTGCAGACTGTCTAAAGCAGTATATAGCTAATACGTATCTCGTATCTCGTGAATCGTATCTCGTTAAGGAAAGAAAATTTAGTAGTCAGAAGACTATTAACGGAAAGCGATTAGGAGGTAGGGGTTCGATTCATCGAACCCGCAACGAAAACGGGGCGGATAAATCCGCCCCCTACAAAAAAGATTTAAAATATATATGCATTCTCTTTGTTCCCTCTCCCCTTCGGGGGAGAGGATTAGGGTGAGGGGGAATAAATCTTAACGTGATATTCGATACGCGATACTATATACTTATAAAAAAATGGGAGAGATTATGCGAATAGGTTTTGGATATGATGCCCATCCTTTAATTTTGGGGAGAAAATTAATTTTAGGAGGAGAGGTTATTCCATACCAAAAGGGTTTGGATGGACATTCAGATGCTGATGTCCTAACTCATTCTCTAATAGATGCTTTACTGGGGGCAGCAGGAGAAGGAGATATCGGCCAGCATTTCCCGGATAATGATGAACAATATAAAGACATTTCCAGTCTAAAGTTATTAAAAAATACTTATGAAATATTAAAAAGAAAGACACTTACTATAAACAATATAGATGTTTCCGTAGTATTAGAAGAACCACGGATTGCGCCTTTTATTATGAGCATGAAAAATAATATAGCCCAAGTTTTAAAAACATCTTCCGAAAAGATAAATATTAAGGCTACAACTAATGAGAAGATGGGTTTTATTGGCCGAAAAGAGGGCGTAGCTTCTTATTGCGTGGTTAGCTTGAATGAGTACACAGACTGAATTCGTATCTCGTATCTTGTATCTTGTGAATCGTATCTCGCTAAGAAACAAATATTTAAAATATTTAAAAATTAAAAAAACTGTGTGTTTAAATTTATTTTTCCTTCGAGATACTAGATACTAGATAC
>DPXH01000033.1:2567-5065 GCA_003527405.1 Candidatus Sediminicultor tertius
ACTAGATACTAGATACGAACAACGAAATTGTATCTCGTGAATCGTATCTCGTGAAGAAAAAAAGAATTAGGAATCCAGGAGAAAGAAGATTATCAGAGAATAATGTTACCAGAATAACCCGGGTTGGATAAATCCACCCCCTACATTAAAAGTAATAAATTTATATGAAAAAGTTTTTAATTTTGAATTATGGTTTTTCGCTTTTAGTTTTAAATTTTTAGCTTAATCAATTGGTTTGATATCAATTCATTAACTAATTAACCAGGTAACCAAGTAACTAGCTAACTCTTCCACAATACAAGTAATATTGTTATATTAGAAAGGGGATAAATAATGAAGGAAAAGAAAGATCAGACAAAAAATAATAAAACAGAAAAAGATGAAGAGATAAAAGAGAAAAAGGCGCAGAAAGAGGAAAAAGAGGAAGTAAAAGAAGAAGAAAAGAAAAAAGAAGAACATCTTAAAGAACCTGATTTACCTGTTCTTTTTGTTTGGTTTATAAGCATGTTGAGCGGAAAAGCTTGGGAGTATTTGGGTCTCATTATGAACCCCGATACTAAAGAAATTAATAAAGATTTAAAAAAAGCTAAGATTGCTATAGATACGGTAGCATTTTTGTATGATCAAATTAAAGATGATTTAAATACGGAAGATTTTAAGCGTATCGAAAATTTACTGGCAAATTTAAGAATGAATTATGTGGAGAAGTTGAAAGAATCATAAGATGCTTCTGGCTGCTTAGTTTTGCAATTAAATAATGCCAATTAGTGGGACAGGCATTTCGTTTATCTGTAATAAGGAATATTAACAAGAAAAAGCGGGGAGGGTGCAAGAATAATGGAAAAATATTTTAATAAAACCGGTCTAAGTTTATTGGTCCTATTTTTAATCTTAATTTTGGGCAGTGCAATAATTTACGCTCAGGATTATCAGACCTATTATAAAAACGGGTATGAATATTTCCTTCAGGAGAAATATGAGATGGCTGAACAAAATTATAAAAAAGCTATAGAACTGAACCCTGATTTCGAAAATGCTCATTACTGGCTGGGGAAAGTATATAAACAGACCGGTGCTTATAGTCAAGCCATAGAACAATGGAAAGAAGTTTTAAGAATTAACCCAGGAAATCAACATGCTTTTCAGAATTTGATAGGCAGTTTTAAGAGCACCTCCCGGGTTCAATCAGATAAGGCAAATGATTATTTGGATGAGGGAATCAAAATAATTGGAAATCCGGAAGAATATCTTTTTAAGGGAAGCGCTCCTTCTGTAAATAGTTCATTGAGTGCCATTCCTTATTTTAAAAGAGCAGCCAGTATAGAACCGAATTTATTGGAAGCTTTTTACTGGATAGGTGAAACTTATCGAGTCTTAGGAGAAAAAAGCACCTGGAAGTTTACTAATTTAGCGATAGAAAATTATAAAAAAGTTATCGATATGGAAGAAACAGCTAATCCCATCTCCTTTGAGCATCCCTCACCATATTGGCGTTCTTATGTGCAATTAGCCAAAATTTATAGTTCTTTGGGATTGAAAGATAAAGAGGAAAAATTATGGCTTCAGTTAGAGAAAGCAAAATCACTCCCCTACAAGCAGGTTTTAGAAAGAAAAGGGTATTTTGGTTTTGGCTATCCTTCGCGAATAGAGGTCAGCTTTAAAGATGGAGACAAGATAGAGAACTGGATTTATTCGGAGAAGGATATTACTTTTACAGTAATAAATGGAGAAGTAGAGGGTGAAAAAGAGAAAGAGCCCGAACAGAGCGAAATAGAAACAAAAACTGAAGAAAGTATACCGATACCGGAGGAGAAAAACGATTAGTATCTCGTATCTCGTGAATCGTATCTCGTGAAGATGGTTCCTGATAACCAGATTAATTTGTATTTCGCATTTTGTATTTAATACTAACGACTATTCACTAACGACTAACGACTAAACCAGGGAGGAAGAATAATTTTTAAAGAGAAAGAGAGAATCAAACGTTTAGGAATAATGGGTGGAGTATTTGACCCCATACATTGCGGACATTTATTTACTGCTGAAGAGGCAAGGATTGAATTTAAATTAGATAAAATAGTATTTGTCCCTTGCCGCCAGCCTGCCCACAAAAGAGAAAATGATATATCTGACCCCGAAGATAGATATTTAATGACAGTTCTGGCTACCAGTAATAATCAATTTTTTGAGGTATCCAAAGTTGAACTCAATCGGCCGGGGCCTTCTTATTCCATAGACACTGTTAAAGAATTTTTAAAGAGATATAGCCATGGGGTTAAAATGTTTTTCATCACCGGAGCCGATGCTTTTTTAGAGGTAGATTCCTGGTATAAAAGTGAGGAATTAATTAAGCTTTGTCAGTTTGTGGCTGCAACCAGGCCAGGATATGACCTGAATAAATTAGACAAAAAATTTAAAAAAATTATTAAAATTATGGAAATTCCCGCTTTAACTATATCTTCTACTGATATTAGAAGAAGAGTGAGAGAGGGGAAAAG
>DPXH01000210.1:0-5213 GCA_003527405.1 Candidatus Sediminicultor tertius
TTGCAAGTCAGCAGAAATACAGTAAGCATGGCCTACAAAGAATTAGTATTAGAGAATATAATACTATCCATCCCGGGGCGGGGAACTTTTCCCAATTCGAAAACCTCTAAGTTTACCAAATCTATAACGAATAATAATCTGTCAAAAATAGAAGAGATTATTGATGTTACTATTAATGAAGCCCTGGAGTTAAATTATAAGTTAAGCGAATTTAAAAAAATAGTAAATAAGAGAATAGAAGAAAAAGAAAAATTATTAAAAAATATCAACATAGCTTTTATTGAATGCAATCAGGAGCAATTATATTTTTTTTCCAAAGGGATAGAATTAGGAACTGGTATTTCCATAATTCCCATATTAATAGATGAGATTTATAAAGAACCGGATATTTTTAGAGAAAGAATTAAATCTATAGATTTAGTAGTTACTACCTTTTTTCACTATGATGAGGTTAAAAAATCTCTTGCCAATCAAAAGCAAAGAGTTCTCACTATTGCCTTAGACCCCTTAATGGAAACTATGGTGAACATTGCTCATCTATCCTCCAAAGATAAAAGTATTGGTCTGGTATGTATTACCGATAAGTTTGCCCAGAGAGTTTTCCAATCTATAAAACAGGCAGGAATAAAATTCTTAAGTTTTAAATTTACTATATCTCACGATAGAGATGAAGTAAAAAAATTTTTGATAAACACAGATATAGTAATAACTTCCCCCGGAAGAAAGAAGGAAGTAAAAAAATTAATTTCTCCCCAAATTCCCCTCATTGAGTTTGTTTATATTCCCGACAAAGGTTCTATGAGCATGTTAAAATTAGCTATTTTAGATATTAAAAGAGAAGGAGGCCTGTTAGAAAAGATATGAATCAAAAAAAAATATCAGAAGTTTATCAAAATAATTCAGTAAAGATATCAGTTCGCAGAGAATGGTGTAAATCATGCGGTATCTGTATTGAATTTTGTCCCAAAGATGTATTAGTCCCCGATGATCAAGGGAAACCTATCCCTGAAAATATTGATGCTTGTATAAAATGTGGTCTTTGTGAATTGAGATGCCCGGATTTTGCTATTACGGTAGAAGGAGTGGATAAGAAAGATGAATAATCTAAAAAAGAAAAATAATATAAAATTGTTACAGGGAAATGAAGCTTGTGCTGAAGGAGCATTATTAGCCGGAGTTAAATTTTTTGCCGGTTACCCTATAACTCCCTCTTCGGAAATAGCTGAAAACATGGCTCGTAAATTACCTAAAATTGGCGGAAAATTTATACAGATGGAAGATGAAATCGCAAGTATGGCAGCGGTAATTGGAGCCTCTATAGCCGGATTAAAATCTCTGACTGCTACTTCTGGTCCCGGAATGTGCTTAAAACAAGAAAATTTAGGTTTTGCTAGTATTAATGAAATACCCTGCGTAGTAGTCAATGCTCAAAGGGGAGGACCAAGCACCGGGTTACCCACTAAACCCTCTCAAGGCGATATGATGCAAGCAAGATGGGGAACTCATGGAGATCACCCCATTATAGCTCTTGCTCCTTCCACCGTTAATGAGATACTTACCTTAACTATCAAAGCATTTAATTTTAGTGAAAAATATAGAACCCCGGTAATTCTACTCCTCGATGAAGTAATTGCCCATATGCGGGAAAAGGTAGAAATTCCTGCTCCGGAAGATATTGAAGTGGTAAACCGAAAAAAACCTACCGTTCCTCCTGAAGAATACTTACCTTTTAGACCTGATGAAGACGGAGTTCCTCCTATGGCCAATTTCGGTGAAGGATATCGTTACCATATTACCGGTTTAGTTCACAGCGAAAAAGGTTTGCCCATTTCTGATTCTCAACAAATAGATCATTTTATCAGGCGAATAAATGATAAAATTAATAAAAATATTAAAGACATTTTAATTTATGAAGAATATTTATTAGATGACGCAAAAATTGCATTAATTGCCTATGGTTCAGTAGCAAGGGCTGCTGAGAGAACGGTAAAATTAGCTCGAGAAGAAGGGTTAAAAGTAGGTTTATTAAAATTATTAACTATTTGGCCTTTCTGTTTTGAAAAAGTAAATAGGCTGGCTCAGCAGGTAGATTTAATTATAGTGCCGGAAATGAATTTAGGCCAAATGGCTTTAGAAGTAGAAAGAGCTTCTCAGGGAAAATGTCGGGTTGTGCCTTATGGCCGGGTAGATGGTGAATTAATTAATCCTATAGAGATATTAGGGAAGATTCGGGAGGAGATAAAGAAATGAAGACAGTAATTGATAATTATATTAGAAAAGAGATGTTTCCTAATATATGGTGTCCTGGTTGTGGCAATGGTATCGTTTTAGGAGCTATTATTAGGGCTATAGACGAACTAAAATGGGATAAAAATAAAATTGTGGCGGTTTCTGGTATAGGCTGTTCCAGCAGGATTACCGGATATGTAGATTTTTGTACCATGAATACTACCCACGGTAGGGCTTTACCTTTTGCTACCGGTATAAAAATGGCCAACCATGATTTAAAGGTAATTGTGGTTATGGGAGATGGAGATTGTTCGGCTATCGGAGGAAACCATTTTATCCATGCTGCACGACGTAATATTGATTTAACTGCTATAGTTATTAATAATATGATATACGGAATGACCGGAGGTCAATATTCGCCTCTTACTCCTACCGACAAATTTGGTTCTACTGCACCTTATGGAAATATTGATCAATCTTTTGATTTGGTTGAATTAGCTATTACAGCAGGTGCAAGTTATGTGGCTCGAGGAACGGTTTATAATCCTCGACAATCGACCTCTTTAATAAAAAGGGCTTTAAATAAAAAAGGATTCTCGGTAGTAGAAGTGATATCCGATTGCCCCGTATCTTACGGTAAAATGAATAAAATGAAATCACCGGTAGATATGTTAAAATGGATAAAAGATATAGCAGTTTCCAAAAAAGTATGGGAAGGACTTTCTCCTGATGAAAAAAAAGGAAAATATGCTATAGGTGAGTTTTTAAGTAAAGATAGGCCAGATTATTCCGAACTGTATGAAGAGATTATTAAAAAAGCTCAGAAAATGGGAGGCAATGAATAATGAAAGCAAGACTTGAAATATGTTTAAGCGGTTCCGGAGGACAGGGATTAATTTTAGCTGGTATAATTTTAGCCGAAGCAGCTGGTATATATGATGGAAAAGAAGCGATTCAAACCCAGTCTTACGGACCGGAAGCCCGAGGAGGAGCCAGTAGATCAGAGGTGGTTATAAGCAATGATACTATAGATTATCCCAAAGTTATAAAATCTGACATTCTTTTAGCCTTAACCCAGACCGCTTGTGATAAATATATTAAAAATTTAAATCAAGACGGTATCTTAGTTGCTGATTCTACTTTGGTAACAGAGGTTCCAACTGTTTCAAATAAAAAGTATTTGTTCCCCATTACGGAAACAGCTCAAAAAAAATTCGGAACGAAGTTGGTTACCAATATTATTTCTTTAGGCATAATTGTAGGTTTAACCGGAGTAGTTTCCCAGGAAGCTATTAAAAAGGCAGTAAGTTCCAAGGTTCCAGTTAAAGCAAAGGAAATAAACGAAAAGGCTTTACTTTTAGGATTTGATATTGCTAAAAAATTGAAAGCAAAGGAGAAGGAAAGCAAGTAATAAAAAAAATAAAAATCTGCATAAAAGGAGATTAAGAATAAAATGAAAATTTTAGTGGTAAATAGCGGCAGCTCATCAATAAAATATCAATTATTTGATATGACTGATGAGTCGGTACTGGCCAAGGGTTTAGTGGAGAGGATTGGAATTTCTGATTCAATTATTAATCATTATCCTTCTAACAGAGACCCGGTTATAAACCATCAGGATATTCCCAATCATAGGGTAGGTATTAAATTTATGATGGATACCTTACTTCATCCGGATTATGGTGTAATTGAGGATATCTCTGAAATAGTAGCAGTAGGTCATAGAGTAGTTCATGCCGGAGAAAAATTTTCCGGCTCAGTTTTACTTACCGATGAAGTGATGGACGCCTTAAAAGAATGTATCGAACTTGCTCCCTTACATAACCCACCTAATATTTTGGGGGTAGAAGTCTGTAAAGAGCTAATGCCCGGGGTACCCCAAGTGGGAGTATTTGATACTGCTTTTCATCAGACTATTCCGGAATGCGCTTATCTCTATGGTATTCCTTATAAATATTATAAAAAATATAAAGTGAGAAGATATGGATTCCACGGAACTTCTCATAAGTATGTAGCTCAAAGAGCAGCAAAAATTTTAGAAAAACCTATAGAAGAGCTTAAAATAATTACCTGCCATTTGGGAAACGGTTCGAGCATTACTGCAGTAAAGAACGGGGTTTCCATAGATACCAGTTTAGGATTTGGTACAGTTGCCGGTATAATAATGGGAACTCGTTGTGGAGACCTTGATCCCGCAATCATCCCCTTTTTAATGGATAAGGAAAAACTAAGCGTAGAAGAGATTAATAAAATTATTTATAAGGAAAGCGGATTATTAGGTCTATCGGAAGGTATTTCGAGTGATAAACGAGATTTAAGAGAGAAAGCAAACCAGGGTGATGAGAGAGCTATAAGAACTATATCTGTCTTCACTTACGGTATAAAAAAGTATATAGGAGCCTATGCAGCAGCTATGGGAGGACTTGATGTAATTGTTTTTACAGCCGGAATCGGAGAAAATTCCAAAGAGACCAGAGCTGAGGCTTGTGAAGGATTAGAGTTTTTAGGAGTAAAAATTGACCCGGAAAAAAATAAAGTTCGTGGTAAGGAAGCCATTATAAGCAATAATGATTCAAGAGTAAAAGTTATGGTAATTCCCACCAATGAAGAATTAATGATTGCTAAAGATACAGCAGAAATCTCAGCAAATTTATAGTAGTATTCGGGTAAAATTTAGGAGGATTAAATGTACAAAATAATTAACAAGCAAAGATTACACGAAATTATTTATTCGATGTGGATAGAAGCTCCGGAAGTAGCTTCCTCGGTCCAACCGGGTCAATTTATCATTTTAATGATTACAGAAAAAGGGGAAAGAATCCCCTTAACCGTGGCCGATTTTAACCGAGAAAAAGGACTAATCCGCATCGTCTTTCAGGTAGTGGGCAAGACTAGTGAGGAGCTTTCTACTTTAGAAGAAGGAGATACACTATTCTCCTTTATCGGTCCTTTAGGTAAAAAGACCGAGATTGAAAATTACGGAA
>DPXH01000210.1:5578-7553 GCA_003527405.1 Candidatus Sediminicultor tertius
CCGGGCCTTAAAAGAAGCCGGTAACGAAGTTATCTCCATTATCGGAGCCCGCAACAAAGAACTGATTATCATGGAAGAGGAGATAAGAAGAGTCTCCTCGGAACTGATTGTTACCACCGATGACGGCAGCTATGGCCGAAAAGGCTTTGTCACTCAAGTTCTAAAAGAACTTCTGGAAAAGGATAAATCCATCAAGAAAGTATGGACTATCGGACCACCCATCATGATGAAAGTTACCTGTGAGACCACCAAACCTTATTCCGTTGATACCATAGTCAGTTTAAACAGCATCATGGTAGACGGTACCGGAATGTGTGGTTCCTGTAGAGTTACCATCGGAGGAGAGACCAAATTTGTCTGTACCGATGGCCCGGAATTTGACGGGCAATTAGTAGACTGGGAAGAATTTTCCAACCGTCTTTCCCGCTATAAAGATGCGGAGAAAAAGTCCTGGGATTTCTATCAAGAACACAATCATACCTGTACCTGCGGAAGGGGGACCAACTAATGGCTGAAATGATACCGGTAAAAGAAAGGATGCAAAGAGAGCAGATTCCCATGCCCCAGCAAGAGCCCAAAGAGAGAATTTATAATTTTAAAGAAGTACCCTTAGGATACACCCGGGAACAGGCTATCTACGAAGCCCAAAGATGTCTGCAGTGTAAAAACCCTAAATGTGTTCCCGGTTGCCCGGCGGAGATTAATATCCCTAAATTTATCCAAAAGATTGTGGAGGAAGATTTTGCCGGAGCCTATCGAGAAATATTAAAGACCGATGACCTTCCGGCTATGACCGGAAGAGTATGCCCTCAGGAAGAACAGTGTCAGCAGGTCTGCATCTTAGAAAAGCAGGGAAAACCGATCGCTATCGGTCGATTGGAACGATTTGTGGCTGATTGGGCTCGCCAGAATAACATTCACGGAAGCCTACCGAAGATCAGCAAAAAAGAACAGAGAGTAGCCATAGTAGGTTCCGGTCCGGCCGGACTCACCTGTGCCGCCGATTTAGCTAAATTAGGCTACCAGGTAACTATCTTTGAAGCCTTGCATCAACCCGGAGGAGTCCTGGTCTACGGTATTCCCGAATTTCGACTCCCTAAATCGATAGTAGAATACGAAGTAAAAGAGATTGAAAAATTAGGGGTGAAAGTAGTAACCGATTTTGTTGTAGGGACTACCAAAAGCGTAGATGAACTAACTAAAGAATTTGATGCCATCTTCTTAGCTAACGGGGCAGGTGCCCCCCGGTTTATGAATATCCCCGGAGAGAACTTAAATGATGTCTATTCGGCTAATGAGTTCCTTACCCGTTCTAATTTAATGAAGGCCTATGCCTTCCCTGAATACGATACTCCTATTAAGATAGGTAAAAGGGCAGCTACTATCGGAGCCGGAAATGTGGCGATGGATTCAGCCCGTACCGCCTTAAGATTGGGAGCCGAAAAGTCCTATATTGTCTATCGCCGCTCCCGCAAAGAAGTCCCAGCCCGGGCAGAGGAAGTCCATCATGCCGAAGAAGAGGGGATTATCTTCAATTTTCTTACCCTCCCGGTCAAAGTCTTAGGTGATGATAAAGGTAATGTCATCGGAATGGAATGTCTGAAGATGGAATTAGGTGAACCGGATGATTCTGGCAGAAGAAGACCTATCCCCATTCCCGGTTCCAATTTCCTAATCGAAGTAGATATGGTTATCGATGCCATCGGCACTTCAGCTAATCCCATTGTAGCTCGCAGCGCCAGCGGAGTAAAGATTAACCAGTGGGGATATTTCGTTATAGATGATGACACCAAAGCTACTACTAAAGAAGGGATATTTGCCGGAGGAGATATTGTTCGTGGTTCGGCAACAGTAATCTCGGCAGTAGGAGATGGTAAGGTAGCCGCTAGGGCAATTGATGATTTTTTATCTTCGGGTAAAAGTTTGAGAAAAAACAAGTAACATGAATTATTCTAAAAAAGGGAGGTGCAGTACC
>DPXH01000210.1:7902-8365 GCA_003527405.1 Candidatus Sediminicultor tertius
GAATTTTAAGTTTTTTTAAATTATGTTTAAGTTAAATTAAAATTATTAAAAATTATTTAGGAGGACTTTTAAAAATGTCTAAAGAAATGAACCCTTTTGAATTAGTACAAGCTCAATTTGACCATAATGCAGAAGTGCTTAATCTTGACCCTGCTTTACGGGAATTTATGAGAGAGCCAGAAAGAGCTATACAATTTACTATTCCTATAGATATGGACAATGGTACCACCAAGACATTTACCGGTTTTAGAGTTCAACATTCTACCGCACGGGGACCAGCAAAAGGTGGTCTCCGTTTTGCGGAAGATGAGACAATTGACATGGTCAAACAGTTAGCCATGATGATGGCATGGAAATGTGCAGTGGTAGATATTCCTTTAGGTGGAGGTAAAGGTGGAATTGTTGTAGATCCAAGAAAATTAACCGATAGAGAGACTGAAAGATTATGCCGGGGTTGGGTTAG
>DPXH01000045.1 GCA_003527405.1 Candidatus Sediminicultor tertius
TTTTCTAAAATTTGCTTGACATTATAAAAAAAATGAGTATACTTACATAGTGTATAATTAATAATTGTTTGAACAACGTACTAAACTAAAGCAACAAACAACAAAACAATCTTTTTCATAATTATACCTCCTTTACAAGCTCGCTTTGCTAATAGCAAGGCGAGCTTTTTATTTTTTTCTGCAAAAAAGAGGATTTTTAGAAGTATTTATAGAATTATAAATTAAGTTTAACTTTTAGATAGAAAAAATAAAATTTTTATTGAGGGAGAAAATTATAAAAAAGAAGGTAAGTCTTTCCATAATTTTCATATTAATCTTAAATATATTCTTCTAGCTAAGCAATTTTTCAGTAGATGGTAAATTTTACGTAATCAAGGACAAAGAGGGAAATATTATACGTTTTACCTCTCAGTACCAGATTTCTAGCAAAGAGAAAGCCGCAGGTTTCACCATTACTGAAAAATATAGTTCCCCTCAAACAACAGATCCCTATGGTTTTAATAAAATAGATTGGGAAAAAGCAGAAGCACAAGCCAAAGAAATAGAAGAAGCTTTATCAGTCGGAAAGGGTAAAAATATACCTTATCCGGAATTTACGGTAATGGCAACAGCCTATACACCCCATGAAAGGTCTTGCTGGCCTTATGCCGATGGTTTTACTTCGACTAATTATAAAGCCGGATATAAAAGTATAGCTATTGACCCGGAATACGGAACATTTCATTATGGAGATGTGCTCTATGTAGAAGGTTATGGAATCGGTCTAGCTAATGATTGCGGGAGCGCAATTAAAGGTAATCGGATTGATGTATGTTTTAACCTGGGAGATGAGCAAAGAGCCCTAAACTGGGGCAAGAAAAAAGTGAGGGTATGGATATTAAATCGACTTGCAGAAGATAAATAGCACCTTTAAATAAATAAAAAAATAATTATATTTAAATGGTTAAAGAAATATTGTTTAAAAAGGAGGAAGTCGATGAAAAAAATTAACTATATATTTGGTTTTTTACTCCTGTTTATAGGAGTGATATTAATTTTATCGAACTTTGGGATAATAGAAATTATTTGGGAGAATTTGTGGCCTTTGTTTTTATTAATACCCGGGATTGTTTTTGAATTAAGTTATTTTGTTTACAGAAAGGATGCAGGTCTTTTGGTTCCGGGAGGGATACTCATTACTTACGGCCTCTTATTTTTAATTAATGTCATCTATGGTTGGCGCTTAATGGAAGATTTGTGGCCTATATTCCCCTTGGGTGTTGCAATAGGTTTGCTCCAACTTTATCTTTTTGGGCAGAGAGAGAAGGGACTTTTGATTCCCATAGGGATATTAGGGGCTATTTCTTTATTTTTTTTAATTAATAATTTATTTTTTATTAATTTTGGGCTTTTAGCAGGAATTTTATTAATGGTAATAGGGGTATGGATTATTTTTAAGAGAGCTAAATAAATTAATAGAAAAATAGGATGTACCCCTATTTATTAAACTCTTGCTTTTTCCCTGGGCGTTTGGTATATTTATAATTATTAAAGTAAGATAAAAGAGGAATAAAATCCGGGAAGAACGGTATAAAAATATTCGAAGAGTATGACCAGAAATAAACTAATTTGCTGCATTCAACGTTATAAAATTTTGTAGAACAGAAATGTCCTGCAAGAACAATCAGTGATGTAATAAATAATATCCCTGCGACAAGCAGGCATAAAGGAGTAGCTTTGGATAATTCAGAAGGTTATGCAATCGAATTACGTGGAATTGTCAAGCGGTTTCCTGGTGTAGTTGCCAATGACGGCATCGATCTTAAGGTTCACCGTGGTGAAATTCATTGCCTTCTCGGAGAGAACGGCGCGGGTAAGACAACTCTGATGCGTGTCCTCTATGGCCTCTATCGACCCGATGAAGGTGAGATCATCTTAAACAGCCAACCGGTCCATATGACCTCTCCGCGGGCAGCTCTCAATCACCATGTCGGGATGGTCCACCAACACTTCCGACTCGTTCCCACACTATCGGTGGAAGAAAATATTGTCCTTGGGTTAGACGAGGGGACCGGCCCATTTATGAATTTCTGTAAGACGCGCGAGAAGATCTCAGCGATTGCCAACGAGTATGGTTTACCGGTTGACTTACAGACTAAAGTCTGGCAGCTAACAGTAGGTCAACAGCAGCGAGTAGAAATCTTAAAGGCGCTGTACCGCGAGGTCGATATCCTGATTATGGATGAACCAACGAGCGTCCTCACTCCCCAGGAGGTTGACCAACTATTTACTACACTGCGAACCTTAGTCGATAACGGGCTGACTATCATCTTCATCACCCACAAGCTCGATGAGGTGATGCGGGTGAGCGACCGGGTGACGGTGCTGCGAAAGGGGAAGGTTGTGTCGACTGTCCTTACCGCTGAGACGGACAAACCAACTTTGGCCAGGCTAATGGTCGGCCGCGAGGTAGTCTTCCGATTAAAGAAGAATCCGATAAAACGAAGAGAAAAGATCCTTGAGGTAAATGATCTGCATGCACTGAACGACCGTGGACTTCCGGCCCTTCGCGGGGTGTCGTGTAATCTTTTTGGTGGAGAGATTCTTGGTGTAGCCGGAGTATCGGGTAACGGGCAACACGAGTTTGCTGAGGTGCTCACCGGATTGCGCAAATCGACAAAGGGAAGGATATTCTTGGCGAAGAAGGAAGTTACCAATTGTTCCGCGCGAGAAATGAATGACCTTAAGGTTGCTCACAT
>DPXH01000110.1 GCA_003527405.1 Candidatus Sediminicultor tertius
AATTTTCTATAACAGATTGTTAAAAAAGGATCTCTTGTGTTTTGATAATGTTATCGTTAAGAGTGTTAGAATCATTTCCTTGCTTCTTCTCTCCCAAAGAAACGTTATTGGACTTAAGAGAAATATCGAAAAGGAGGGAAAAAGTATGCAAGGTAGTAAATTATATGTGGGAAATCTTAAGTATTCTGTGACCAACGATCAGTTAAGTGAAATATTTTCTAATCATGGTGAAGTTAAGAGCGTAAACATCATCGAAGGCAAAGGCTTTGGATTTGTAGAAATGTCTTCTTCAGAAGAAGCTTTAAAAGCTAAAGATGCGTTAAATGATACCGATTTTGAAGGTCGTCCTTTAAAAATTGACGAAGCTCGTCCACCGAGACCAAGAACCGAGTATCGTAGTAGATACTAAAATAATAAATTAGTAAATAAATAGACTAATTTAAAGTAATTCTGTTATATCAATAAAGGCCAGTCATTTTATATAATAGTTCAATTAAATCCTCATCAGATGTATCCCGCGGATTATTGTTTAAACTGCCCCCTTTTGCACCCTTAATTAATTGTGAAAAATCTTCTTTTTTTATTTCCCATTCGGATAGATTGCTTTTAATTCCGGCCTGAGAAAGTATTTCTTTTACCTTATATATTGCCCTTTGAGCGGCTCCCGTTTCCGATAATAAAGAGATATTTTCCCCTAAAGACTGGGCTATTCTAGCCAACTTTTTGGTAACTACCGGAAGATTATATTCCATTACGTAAGGTAAAAGTACTGCACAGGACAGGCCATGAGGAATTTTGTAGTATACTCCTAAGGGGTGAGAGAGAGCATGAGCTGCCCCTAAACCTGAATTAGACAGGCAAAGCCCGCTCAAAAGCGCAGCCATAGCCATATTTTTACGTGCTTCTAAATTTTTTCCATCCTTTACTGCTTTAACCAAACTTTTACCGATCAATCCTATGGCATGTAGGGCTAGGGTATCGGTGATTTCTTGACTTTTCTTGCCTAAATAAGATTCTATGCATTGAGTTAAAGCATCACCACCGCAGACGGCTGTTACGTAAGGGGGTAGAGATAAGGTAAGTTCGGGATCAACCAGAGCCACTTTGGGAATGAGCCAAGGATCTCTTATACTTTTCTTTAAACCGAGTTTAGTATTGGTGATTACTGCATTTCTTGTTGCTTCTGAGCCTGTACCCGAGGTAGTGGGAATGGCGATAAAGGAGATGGGTTTGTATTGAAATTTTCTGCCTTTTCCTTCGATTTCCTGATAATCAGCCACCGAACCTTCATTAGTTACCATTGCTGAAATAGCCTTACCGGTATCCAGGACGCTTCCTCCGCCCAGGGCTATAACCAGATTGCATTTTTCTTTTTTGGCAAGTCCTGTTCCGGTATCAACTGTTTCTACCGAAGGGTCAGAGGGGATATCCTCATAGATTACATATTCTAAATTATTTTCTATAAGTAAATGAGTTAAGCGGTCCAATGCCCCACTTGTTCTCATCGAGCCTCTACCCAATACTACTAAAGCTTTACTTCCTAATCTTTTTGCTTCTATCCCGACTTGAGCTAATCCTCCCGGACCAAAGATAATCTTTCCCGGAGTATAGAATTCTCCTACTTTATTCAAAGCTAACCTCCTTACAAAAATAAAAATAATTTAAAATAACTTTATCATTATTTTCCCATTAAATACATACGAAGCATATTGAGGGCACGACGGGAAGTTCTTAAGCGAATTAATTGACGGTTTCCGAATAGCTGGTGTTTTTGGTTAATAGTCTTTTTGCCATCAGAAAGAGCCATATAGACCAAACCCACCTTTTTCTTTTCTGTTGCTCCTCCCGGGCCGGCAATACCGGTAATACTAATTCCTATATCACTGTGGCAGCATCTTCGCGTTCCCTCAGCCATTAATTGAGCCACTTCTTTACTGACTTCACCATATTTTTTGATGACTTCCAGCGGTACTTTTAACAGGTCTTCTTTAACTTTAGCACTATAACTTATCACTCCGCCTTGAAAATATTCAGAGCTTCCCGGTATGCGGGTAATCATTTCACCCAACATTCCGCCGGTGCAGGATTCTGCTACCGCAACTGTCAATTTTTTTGTTTTTAATAATTTCCCCACTACTTCTTCTAAGGTTTTATCATCGCTCCCATAAATATAATTACCCAATATTTTGGTTAATTGATTAACCGAAGATTGCAACAGTTTGTCTGTTTCTTTTTCAGTGAGAGCCTGGGTAGTTATCTGGACCTGAATATCTTCCGGATTAGCGTAGATACCAAAAGAGAAATTACTTTGTTTATTTGTGTAATCACGAATAAGTTCATTAACTGAGGACTCTCCAAGACCAGTAATCTTTAAAATTTTTGATTTTTTAATTATAGAGGGCGGAAATTTTTCTTTTAGATAAAGGATTAGATTTTCTTCTATCAGGTTTTTCATCTCATGGGGGACACCGGGAAAAGAACATATAATTTTGTTATCTTTTTCTAAAATCATAGCTGGGGCAGTACCATATTGATTAATGATGATTTTTGCTCCTTCCGGAAGGTAGACTTGCTTGAGATTGCTCGGAGAAATTGCTTTATTAATTTTTTCAAGAATTCTTTTTAAATTTTCTTCAGCTTCCGGATATTTTATTAGTTTAAGATTTAAAGCCCGGGCAATGGCTTGGTAGGTAATATCATCTTCGGTAGGTCCCAATCCCCCGGTGGTAATAATTAAGTCAGCACGTTGAAGGGCGAGTTTTAAAGTGGATAATAAAGATTCGGGATTATCACTTACTACCGAAATATGCTCTAAATCAATACCTAATTCAACTAATTTTTTGGCAATAAAATTTGCATTAGTGTCGATTATTTGTCCCCTTAATATTTCACTACCTATACTGATAATTTCTGCTTTCATTAAATTATTTTCCTCTCTTTTATTTCTCCCGTGGGCACGATGCATCGTGCCCCTACATTACCATTTTATTTACTTTTTGGGTTGTAATCATTATATATTTAAAATTTAAAGAAGAAAAGAAAAAAATAAAATAAGTTTAAGAGTGATTAAAATTTAATTCCATCTATTGTAGGGATAAGGTCATTTCTAATTCGATTTACAAAAATGTGAGCTTCCCGAACCGGAAAGGGCAATCTGTATTTAACTATACATTTTAAGATAATTTCTATAGAATTAAGCAGGTCAATTTTATGCCCGGGAGATACAAAAATAGGCTTGACTTTTCTTCTTGTTCTTAATACCGCTCCTAAAACTTCTTCACCCTCTTTCAATAGAGTATAATCTCCTTTTTCCTCCCCGACTAAAGTATATTCTCCGCTTAATCTGGATTTAGCGCAGCCAATAGTCGGTTTGTCTAAAAATAATCCTAAGTGAGTGGCTATCCCCATTCTCCGGGGATGAGCTATCCCCTGGCCATCGAAGAGGATTACATCTGGTTCATTCTTTATTTTTTCTAAAGCTGCCAATAGGCTCGGTCCTTCCCTAAAGGTAAGAAGTCCGGGAATGTAGGGGAAGTTTACCGAAGAGACAGATGATTTCTTTTCTATTATTTCTAATTGAGGGAATTTTAGGATGACGATTCCCGCAATCATCTTATTTTTATAATAGCTTACATCTGCTCCGGCCACTATTTTTACCTGGTTAAAAGATTTTTTCAGGTCTATTTTTTCCTTTAATTCTTTTTGAAGTTGAATCGCCTTACCAGGGCTAACTTCCCAGGAGTGTAAATTTAGATATTTCAAAATTAATTTATCCTCCAAATTATAGGTGGCGCTAAAACTTGTCTTGCCTTATATTGTGGTTATTTCCCAAAAAGCCGAAAATATTTTCAGCAGATTATATCTCGTATCTCGTATCGCGTTGGAAATAAGGTTGGTCTCATTTTGTTTACTTTTTGGGTAGTAATCATATTGTAATAAGGAATTTATTCTTTAGGCCATTGTTTTTTAGGAAAATAATTATAATTAAGGAAATATCGGTTAATTACTGCATTTGGCCATTGGCTGATTATTACCATTTTTTTCTTGGTTAGGAACCTGCGTATTTCAATATATTTGGTAAAGGTGATAAAATTTTTATAACTTCCTACAAATTTTTTAGGCCAGTCTTTAGCCAGGGGATGATGAGGATTTTTTATGCTTTTACTTAACTCCTGGTATCTTTGAGCCATATTCTTTATTTTAATTCTTTTGCCAATTTTTTCAAATATTGCTTCCGGATGTAATTTCTCCCATCCCAGAGGTAACGACCCATGTTCACCCCATTGCACATTTATCCTTGCCCTTTGGTCGTGGATATCAGCATCTTTAGCCGCTTCTTCTGTGAAGAGAATAGCCTTATGAAAATAAGTATATACTCCGGTTACTTTACCTTTGCTTTTATTAAACTCTATCCAAACTACTTCATGATCTGAAGGGTCATTATCTCCCGGATAGTCTATGTCATCTTCCCAGAAAAGATTATAGGCAATAATTGATTTTGTCGGATGGATTACTGCTACTAAATCCTTTAATTTGAAGTATTCTTTGGGATTTACAAATATTCTGGGAGCATATTTTAGAGAAAGTTTAAAAAATTCTTCGGAAGGTGTTTGGGGAGGGTCTAATCTTAATACTGTTTCATATTCACTGCTTGCTTCCATCAATCTTCTCATTAGATGATAAGAATAACCCAGGCGATAGTGGCATAGAATATTATTTTGATCTAACTTCAAAGCTTTCTTATAATTTTCTATAGCATTATTAATTGCTAAAAGATTTCTTCCGTGGGCTTCATATGTTTCTCGATACTTTTCTCCTTTTTCGAAATAATCTTCCACCATTCTTTATTACTCCTTATTTTGGGAGGATTTTGTTTAATGTTTTTGCACCCTTATCTATTATTCGACATTTTCGGAGAAAATCCTTTTTTTATTTAGTATAGCGTAAAAATTCAAAACTTTTTTTAGTTTTTAGTTTTGAATTATAATTTTACGGTTTGCGCTTTTAACTTTACACTTAAAGATTATGTTCTATAATATTATGGTTATTCCCTAAAAAGATTAAAAATATTAAAAGCAGAGTATATACACAGTGTATTGCAAATAATTTTATAATAGTTTTGGATTTATTGGTTATAACTGGGTTGTAGGGGCACAATGAATTGTGCCCTTGTTATATTATTACTTAATTTTTTTTGCGGGCACGATGCATCGTGACCTTACATTACTATTTTATTTATTTTTTAGGTTGTAATCATATTATAAAAAAATTAAAAAATTTTAAAAGAACGGTTG
>DPXH01000140.1 GCA_003527405.1 Candidatus Sediminicultor tertius
AAAAATATACCGGCAATCGGACCGGGAGGGGAATATACCGGAAAAAATTACGGAGAATACGAAAAAGAATCACAATTATTTTTACAGGCTTTGATGGAAGTTTGGAGAGAAGGGGATTACCACGGAAAAGTTTTCGCTTTTCCTAAAATGGATCTGCACATCGATAGCAAATCATTCGAGGACCCTGAGCAGAAAAGGTTATTAAAGTATGCCTGTGAAATAGCTTCCGAGAACGGTTCACCTTATTTTATTTTTGACAGGGATGACATAAGTCTGGCAGCCTGCTGCCGATTAAAAACCGAGATAACCGATCAGGAAATGATACGGTATCCGGAAAAGTTAAGATTTGCCGGGATACAGAATGTTACTATCAATCTGCCCCAATGCGCTTATAGGGCCTTTCCCAATAGTAAGATTTCCGAATCTTCTCTTGACTTTAATGATGAAGATAATTTAAAATTATTTTTCCACAAAATCGATCAGGCTTTGCACTTAGCGGTTCAAGCCCATTTGCAAAAGAAAAAATTCTTAAAGATGATGATGGAAGACCCCAGCGGACCTTTATGGCAAATAGGTAAGATAGCCCTGGATGGCAGGCCTTACGTAAATTTAGATGAAGGAACTTATTTGATAGGATTAATCGGATTGAACGAAGCAGTCCAGCATATTACCGGTAAACAATTGCATGAAGGCGAGGACGTTTTTAAGTTGGGGTTAAAAATTGTATCCTTTATGAGTTTAAAGTGCAGAGAGTACAGTGAGAAGTTCAATTTAAAATTATCCCTGGAGGAATCTCCCGCTGAAAGTGCAGCAGGAAGGTTAGCTAAAATCGATTTACAGGAATTTCCGGATAGTAAAAAAGTGGTAAAAGGAAATTCCAATGGAGACGAAAGTTATTATACCAATAGTATCCATTTTGCTGCTTCAGCACCGATAGATTTGGTCACTCGAATTATTAAACAGAGTAAGTTCCATCCTTTAATAAAGAGCGGGGCGATAATTCATGCCTTTGTAGGGGAAAGCCGGCCTTCACCGGAGAGCATCTACAATTTGGTCAAAAAAGTTTGGGAACATACCCAGTGTTCACAACTTACTATTTCGCCTGAGTTTACCATATGTAATGTCTGCAACGAGGTTAGCAGGGGATTACAGGAAAATTGTAATGGATGCGGGAGTGCAGATGTATATGGGGTAACCAGGATAGTAGGATATTATAGCAAAATAACCAACTGGAATAAAAATAAGATCGGTGAACTGAAAGACCGACATTCCGGAAATTATAAGTTAGTTGTTAGTGAATAAACCTAGCGTGGAGCGTACAGCGTTTAGCGTATAGGTACGGGTAATAAGTGTAAGAAAAATATAAAATACAGGAAATATTAGTCGTTAGTTTCAAATATAAAATGTAAGATGCAAGTTTTCAATTTAGGATAAAGTTAAAAAGTTAAAGCTAAAAGCGAAAAAACATAATTCGAAACTTAAAACAATTTTCTGTATAAAGCATTGCTTTTTAAAGTAGGGGTCGGATTTATCCGACCCGTTCCGTTCTCATTGCGGGTTCGATGAATCGAACCCCTACAGGAAAGGGAAATTCCTATACCATAAATTAGAAGAGAGTGAAAATACCATGAAAATAAAAATATTCTGGCAAAAAAATTGCCCTCATTGCCCGGAAGCTAAAAATTTAGGAAAACAATTGGAAAAAGAGGCGGAGGTTCAATATTTTGATGTAGATACGTTTGATGGTCTGGCGGAAGCAAGCTATTATGACATTGCCTCCACTCCCTCTATGGTAATTCTGGATGATGAGGATAACCAGATTAAGATATGGAGAGGAAAGACCCCTCGCCTAGAAGAGATTAGAAAGGAAACAGTAATTTGAACATTAGTATAAAGCAGATGATCGAGACCTCTCTGATTGATTGGGAGGGGAAAATTGTTTCCACTTTATATCTTCCCTCATGTAATTTTCGATGCCCTTACTGTTATAATTGTGATTTAATAATGCATCCGGAAAAATTTCCTACCATCTCCCGGAGAAAAATAGATAACTTCCTCTTGGAGAGAAAAGATTTTATCGATGGCATATGTATGAGCGGAGGAGAGCCTACCCTTTACCCCGATTTACCTGCATATTTTAAAGAAACAAAAGATAAAGGTTTTTTAATAAAGCTGGATACCAATGGTACTAATCCGAAATTATTAGAAAATCTCCTGGATTTTGGTTTGGTGGATTATATTGCCCTGGATATTAAATCATCATTGGATTTTGATAATTATTCTAAGGTGGCGGGTATTAAAGATAAAATAGTGCTGGAGAAGGTAAAAGACAGTATCGAATTAATAATGAACTCAAAAGTTGATTATGAATTTCGCACTACTGTGGTGCCTTTATTGCATTCCGATGAGACCATTATGGAAATTGCCAGGTATATTGCGGGGGCAAAAAAATATGTCTTACAGAATTTCTCTCCTTTAGAGAAGACCCTCGACCCTTCTTTTCAAAAGATAAAACCCTATTCCGCTGAAAAGATTCAGGAATTATCGGAAAAAGCCAAAAAATATGTTCCCAATTGCTGCTGGAGATAAGGATAACGATTGACCAATTCACCAATTCTCCAATGCACCAATTGGTCAATTGAATTAGTCGTTAGTGAATAGTAATTCGCATCGCGTATTGCGTATCGCGTTCAATGTAGGGGCACGATGCATCGTGCCCACAGAAAAAATGGGTAATAATATAGCGAGGGCACAATTCATTGTACCCCTACATATTATATATTATTATTTTCTTTACAAGATACGAATTTAATCAGCTAACTAATCCTAAACGAGATACGATTCACGAGATACGAGATACGTATTTAACTGTTTGTGAAAAAAATTACAAATATTTTCAAAAAAGAAGGATTTTCTAAATAAACGTTGTATGTAAAATAAAATGTCAAAAAAATATTTAATTTTTTCCCCAATTATGATATACTATACAAAATTATTTTTATGAAATTAATACAATTAAATAAATTTTATTCTGGATGAAAGTAATGGGAGAGGTCTTTTCTATTACAGGAAGGGAGCCGAAGGGGCAAGATGTATGATACATTTAAACTCTCAGGCAAAAGGACCATTACCGGACAGAACTCTGGAAAGTTTTTTAATAAACACCGAAGGGGTAATTTCTAATTTTCTGGAAAAATCTCTCAGGTAAAAAGACAGGGTAAGAAATTCCGCTGGAGTATCTTACCCTTTTTTATTTTGATACTATATTAGTATTAAAAAATTTTAGCGAAAAGTAGAGATAATTTGAACCAGGATTTTGAATTAAAAGAACTTGGACAAATAAAATATTTCAACTGTAAGGAATTAGATAAAACCGACTTAGTAATAACTGCTTTTACCACTCGAACAGGCGGAGTAAGCAAAACCCCCTTTAATGAACTTAATCTATCTTATAATGTGGGCGACGAAGAAAACCGCGTAGCGGAAAACAGAAAAATAATATTTGATGCTTTAGGTATTGATTATCGAACCGCGGTAACTGCTCAACAAGTTCACAAAGATAGGATAGCTCTTATAAGAAAAGAAGATAAAGGTAAGGGAGCCATTAAATATCATGAGGGAATTGCCCAAACCGATGCCTTGATTACGGATATTTCCGGCATACCCCTTTTAATATGTTATGCCGATTGTGTGCCTATTTTTATTTTAGACCCGGTCAAAAAAGTTATTGCCCTAATTCATAGTGGAAGAAAGGGAACAGAATTGGAATTAACCTTAAAAACTTTGTTTAAAATGAAAAAAATCTTTAAAACTGATCCCCACTCCTGCTTAGCTGCCATTTTCCCCTCCATTGGCCCCTGCTGTTATAACATCGAAGAGAAAAATAAAATTGATAATTATTGGTTGAATAAAGAAAAATATAATAGAAAACCAATTTCCCGGCAAAATAAGAGCGGGTGGAGCCTTGATTTAAGAAAAGCAAACTATGGGCAATTGATTAGAGGAGGAGTGGTGGAAAAGAATATTTTCGTTAACCGGATTTGTACGGCAGACCACCCTGAACTTTTCTTTTCCTACCGCAGGGATAAGGGAAATACCGGTCGTATGGCCGCTATCTTTATGTTAAAGTAATAATAAAATGATAATGTAGGGGCACGATGCATCGTGCCCACAGGAAAGAAGAGGCAATAAAGAGTGAAGGGCACAATTCATTGTGCCCCTACAAGTATCTCCTGATTTTTCATCTTTCTCTTTTTTTTCATTTTCTTTGTTATATACTTATTTCTCAACTCGATACTCAATACTATATACTCGATACTATATTTAAACGCGATACAAGATATAACCTGCAAAAAATATTTTTGAATTTTTAAGTTATTATAACCATATTAAAAAAATAGGGAGGAAGGTATGCGCATAAAAGAACATCCCATTTTGGAATTTAATCAGAAGGAAAAAGTTAAATTCACCCTGGATGGGAAAGAATTAGAAGGCTATAAAGATGAGCCCATTGCTGCTGCCCTGGTGGCTGCCGGAATAAAGGTGCTGAGCAGAAGCATTAAATATCACCGCCCCAGAGGATTTTTTTGTGCCATAGGAAAGTGTTCGGCTTGCCTGATGAAGGTAAATGGCATCCCCAATATCAGAACCTGTGTAACTAAATTGGAAGAAGGGATGAGGGTAGAAACTCAAAAAGGAAAAGGTGATTTCAATTGAAAATGACTGATATAGCAATTATCGGTGGGGGTCCGGCAGGATTATCGGCAGCCATCTATGCCGCTTCCCTGGGGGCGAAAGTGACTCTTATTGACGATGGTTTGGAATTGGGCGGACAGTTAATTAAACAGACCCATAAATTTTTTGGTTCCGAAAAACAGTTTGCCGGGATCAGAGGAATAGAGATTGCCA